>JAUWMJ010000046.1 GCA_030613225.1 Desulfobacterales bacterium | reverse complement strand
ATATTTTTAGGCGGGGGGATTCCATCAAGACCGGTAATGATCATCCCACCGTGCGGAATACCAAAACTGTTTGTTTCTGTAGGGTCAACTGATGAATCTGATTCTGACAGTGAAGGAGCCTTTGGTGCCGGAGTTGTCTCTATTAACCCGCTTACCCCGTCGTTCAATTTCTTTTACGTGTGGTGGAAAGAGTTATAGTTGATGAACTCGTAAAAAGTAAATATCTCAATTGGTTTCAGATAGGCCATATAACATGAAGACATCTCAAATTGTGAAAGAAGATATTAAATATCCTGCACAAATTAAAACCGGATACAGAACATTAACTGATCAATATTACAGCGTCCAGTTCTCAATAAACGGGCTGATTAATATTTATCAATTCAAATTGCGGGATATATTCTCAAAAGGTGTGTGCATCGCAGTAAAAGAAGATTCTGCCGTGTTAAAGCACATAAAAGCAGGCGACATGTTGAATATGAAATACTGCACAATAAACTACGCCCATACTGAAAACATAAAAACAAAGATAAAGAGTATTAATAAAATAGATCAAAAACGGTTTAAAGGACATTCTTTGCTGCGGTTGTCAATTGTTAAAGTCGGATGAATCGCTACAAAACCCGGAGACCTTTGAAAAGTGCCGTTTTGCAAAGGTCTCAAATCGAAGGTCCCGAACTTTGAGCGGGAAAAGACATCCCGATTTTATCTGGATTAACAGCAGGAATACATTGAGTATTTTGAGGATTAAAATGATTTCGTAAAGAAGAAATCAATTAGCATAAATATTTTCCTGTCCAGGCTGAATCAGAAAAATCGGAACCGGAACCAAAGATATTGATTTGTGCTTCTCAACATCTTGTTTTGTAATAACATACTCAAGTTTCGCACCCCTGATTTCCTGTACTGTTAAGTCCGAAAAGGAGCTGACTATCATACAAAAAACTAGTCCAGATCCAACTTCACTATACACTGATTACATTTTACAACACCCCGATAAACTTTGTTGCCGCATTCAGGACAAAAATAGCGGGCTTCTTCATCTCGAATCCATTTTTCAGTACCAAACTTTCGTCTATATGAGACAGCTCGTAAAATTACCTTTTTTCCAACAGCCATGGAAAAATTTTCAATATACTGACAGGGAAATTCGTCGCATTGATGACATCCGGTATATCCTTTTTTTCTCGTGCAATCTCTGATCTCACACTGCTTGCAATGCATAAACAGATCATCAGATAAGCACCCGTGGCATCGAATATTTTCTGTTGAAAGATTTTCACTATTAGGAAGAGTGCCCTTGCCAGGAACTCCTCCTTTGTAAAGACCCACTAACCTTTCCTTAAATTTCTGGTTATTATCACGATGTGCAATATAAATGGCACAGACTCCACAATATAGTCCACAAGGAGAAATAAAATCAGGATTTATTTTCATAATTCTAATCCCTTTTAATTTATCATTTTCTTTTTCTTTTATTACAAAAACATAGCATGAAAATCACCGAACTGTTAATCTATCTCGACTAACTCCTTACAACTCCCACAGCGCTTGGCGCCACGAAAGAGCTGGTCATTACAATGAGGGCATCTGTAGCGGTTTTCCTCTTCTTCCACCCACTTTTCAGTACCCAACTTTTTTCTATCAGGAACAGAGCGGAGTATCACTTTTTTACCAACAGGAACAGGAAAATCATCAATTAATTTACAAGGAAACTCTTTACATTGATGGCATCCTTCATAATTTTTTTCCATGACACACATTCGAATACCACATTTTTGGCAGTATACAAAATTTTCGTTTGACAAACAGCCTTTGCAGACTATTTGTTCAGGGGTAACACCATAAGCATTGGCTAATTTATCTTTTAGTTTTTGATTATTGTCGCGACTTGCCATGTAAACACCGCAAACGCCACAATATAGACCGCAAGGTGCTAATAATTCTGTGTTCATTTTGTTGTCTCCTTTCTCCCAATTCTACCTATTGTGATTTCAATGAACGTTTCCGGTGCGGCATAATCAGGGTAGCTCCGAAAGAGTGTGGCGACCCGGTTAATCTCATCCAGCTCATTAAGATACCATCTATCAAAATCATCGGTTTGATGTTTACGTTTATGATTTGCAAATATTAATTTTCTGGGCTGCGTCTTCGGCATCTTCAGGGTGTGCAAGCATCCGTAGTGCAAGCTTGTAAACACGATTCTGAATATACTTTACAAGATTTTCGAGAGCCTTCTTTTCTTCATCAACTGCCGACTCAACCTGTTTTTCAATATCTGATTCCATCTTTTTCGAAATTCTCTTTTTTTGGCCTTTTATAATTTAGACAATTGGGATTACAAAGTGTGACTGATAAATTAATAATTTTTGAAATCTGCTCATCGAAGTTATCGAATTCACCTTTTCTTATAGCAATTTCTAAGACCTGACTAAATGATGAAATAACAAGTTATTCCATAAATCTGTATATCTCCTCATTATTGGAAAGCAAGGTAGCGCAACTGGCAGATGCTTTGAGCAACCCTCAATCAATCGCTATTGATGGAATCAATGAGTGCTTTTAGTCCACCGAAATGCTTCCTGTCGAAACCCAGCACCAGTCGGGGTAGATCTCTAATCTCGGGTTCATCTATCTCTTCCGGAAGAGGTCCCGACAGATATATCTCCCCTTGGGGTCTCAGAATCTCTGAAAAACGACTCCTCAGATCCTCTACTTTGTGTTGACTAATGCTTGAGCGTAGCCGAATTACCAGAAAATCGCCAATATACCTTAAACTATGATATCGGAAGTAAAAGCGCTTGATTCTTTCAACAACATCATCGGTTGAATCTATCCTCTCAAACAGTGCCAGATCTGATTTACTGATATAGCCCTGCAAGAGAAGCGTTTTCTCGACGAACTCAGTCCATTTGCTCCAGTATGTTCCCTCGGGTTCGTCCACAAGGAGAATCGGCACAGGATTGCGCTTACCTGTTTGCACCAGGGTAAGGACTTCCATCCCCTCATCGAGTGTACCGAACCCACCTGGAAAAAGCACTATTGCATCGGATTCCTTCAGAAAGGCGACTTTTCGATTAAAGAAGTATTTATAGGTTATACTCCTTTGGTTCCCTTCAATAATCGAGTTGGCCTTTTGCTCGAAGGGAAGTCTAATATTCACCCCGAAGGAGTATTCTGGTCCTGCTCCTTCATGGACCGCCTGCATGATACCGGGACCACCACCCGTGATAACCATATACCTTAATGCCGCTAACTTCTGCCCTAACGAAATTGCCATTTTGTAGGTGGTCTCTTCCGGCCGTGTTCGAGCCGATCCGAAAACGGCGACTTTCCGAGTATGACGGTAGGGACTGAAAGCCTTCGCCGTAAAACGCATTTCTTTCAAGGAGGTATTCATGAGCTTCAGGTCAACTGCGCCGTCATCTTCCTGACCGGCTTTGAGTGATGCTATGATCATCTCTCGCACGATTTCAGGGCGGGGGATATCCCCTAAAAGCCCAATTAACTCTTGAATACCTTCGTCGACGGGACCATTGTCTTTTCTAAAATAAATTTTCATGCTTATTCTTTTTTCCTCAAATTAAGATCTCTTATATGCTATCGGAGGTTCCTTTGGTTTGGGAGATATCTTTTTTCCAAAATTCCATTTGCAATTCGATTACTTTTCGTATAATTTATTCCCACGAAGATTTTACAGATTTAACTTAAACCTGCCAGACTGGAAAACCGGCATAAAGTGGCTTTAACTTTTTATATCAATAAGTTAAATACCATTTCTAAGGTCATAATGCAAGCAAATATTGCGTTATTCTGGAAAATCTTCTTTTTGCTTCTATGCGATATTACATCGCAAATTCAACCAGTTAAGATTACCGTTCAAAACTAATTAGGAATAATAAAAATGAAAAAAGTCTTAAAGATAATCTTATATCTTTTCATCGTTATCGTCTTAGTATTTGCAGGATTAATAATTACAGCAATTGTAACAGATTACAAACCTGCAGAAACAGTAGAAGTATATAAAGCAAAAAGTTCAAACGCCATTTCCGATACTTTGGAGTTTAATATTGTTAACTGGAACATCGGGTATTGTGGTTTGGATGCTTCTATGGATTTCTTTTATGATGGAGGTGCTCAGGTAAGACCACCTAAAGAAAATGTAATTGAAAACCTTAAATCGGTTATAAGTTTTCTTAATACTCAAGAAAATATAGATTTCTTTTTATTACAGGAAGTTGATAAAAAATCAAAAAGAAGCTACAAAATAAATCAGTACGATACTATACAAAATACATTTTCAAATTACCATTCTTTTTTTGGTAAAAATTACGATGTTTTCTTTGTGCCGACACCCCCGGCTGAGCCTTATGGCAAAGTGGTTTCCGGTTTGATGACTTTGAGTAAATTTAATCCTGTTGAAGTGGTGAGGCATCAATTTCCGGGAAATTATGGTTTCCCAAAAGGGCTGTTTATGCTTGACAGATGTTTTTTGGTTAGCAGAATCCCTGTTTCAAATGGTAAACAACTATTAATAATTAATACGCACAATTCAGCATACGATGATGGTACTTTAAAGGCTGGCCAAATGACCTATTTAAAAGAATTCTTACTGACCGAATATGAAAAAAAGAATTATATTGTGGTTGGTGGCGATTGGAATCAATGCCCACCGGATGTTGAGACTTCGTTTGCTGATTTTCATTTCGACACAAAAGATTTCAGCCGCATTGACAAAGACTATTTACCATCTGATTGGAAATGGGTGTTTAGCAATAAAACTCCAACAAACAGAAGGGTAGCGACACCTTATGATAAAAATACTTCGGTTACAACAGTTATTGATTTCTTTTTAATTTCACCAAATGTTGAAAATCTTGCTGTAGAAAATATCAACCTTGATTTCAAAAATTCAGATCATCAACCAGTTAAGGCAAGGTTTAGATTGAAGAAATAAAATATTGGAGTTTTATTACTTAGATAAATAAATCTTTTATATTTAAGCTTTCGGTTACTCTGTCAACTTATAAACTACCGTACGTCCCGGTTAGTCCCCAGATAAAAAGGAAAACTAATAAAAGGATATAAATTGTTATGAACAAAGAGCTCATTGTAAGAATATCTAATGCTGCGCTTCATCAGCTCCGCCACGGTCTTCCAGGGACCACCATGCCTTTACGAAAAACCGCGATTTTCTCGGCGACTGGTGCAAGCGCCTTGTTATAATCTCTCTGATTTAATCTTCTCTGTTTCTAAATCATAGAGATCATCACAAAGTTTAACATCAAACCATTCAAGAAATAATTCTAAGCATCTATTTTGAGGCCATTCACTTTTATATCCATTCCAACTCAATAATTCATATTCAAAGATTTCAAGATAATAAGGTTTTAATACGTCGACAATATCTTCTTCATAAGACCATTCAACCAAATATACATGCTTTTCCCCTAATCTTTGATTAAGATCTTCTATTGGACTTTCATTATAGATTTTTGCCCATTCCTTATAAGGTTATTTTGGAATAACAAATAAAGCAGATCGATTTGTAATTTATGTTCGACCTCTTCCCACCTGCATGTAATCTGTACAGATCCGCCGGAGGCGGACCCAAATCGGCCTGAAATTTCAACCCCGGCGCAAAAATATTAATCTTGACAACAAAACCCGCTTCAGCTATCCGGAAGGTTATTGTTTGTGTTAATGGGTGCTCCACTATGTTGTGCTGAAGCTGAAACCTATACACAATTTACCATTTTCGATTGATTCGCACTGAAAAAGAAATGCCTTATCTCTTTCGACCTCAGCTATCCGGCTGGTCATCCGTTAACGCGAGTGGGCCAACTTGACAGGATCGTATCACACGCCATTAGGGGGAGTGACGCCCGCCAAGCCAACTGGTACGCTTGCGATCGTGGCAGACGGCGACTCTCCTTTCCGTTGGAGAACCTGGTTGGGCGTTCACCAAGCCGTATTATGAGGCCCAGAGCAACTTACTGAAATCCGTGCACGAGTGCAGCGTTGTCTTCAGTGTCATCTGTTAACAGCGGCGGCCACGCCACCGCGAATGGCAAACGGGCTCGCGCACGTAAAATCGTAAAACGCTCCAAATTGACGGATTGAACCATGGCAACGGTGGCCAAAACGAATACCACGAATACGCAGTCAGCGGCGCTGATCAACATTGTCGATCGCAACATGATCGTCTGGTGTGGGCTCCTGCTGACTTCGGTGTTGCTCGCCGTCTTCGTCACTCCGTGGGGATGCTTGTTCTGGATAGTCGCCCTTGCTGTCGACGATGTCCTGCTGTACGGCTTCGGCAAGTCGATTCTCTTTGACTCACAATTGCGCATGCGTCGGAACTACCAGTGGATACACAACATGTATGACAACACCACAGGGAGCGGGCGCGATCTGGGATTCAATTTGGTTGTCGACGGCAAACTTTCGCAGCGCGCGAAATACGAGCACATGGTGCATGAGTTGGGCTTGGAGCGCGGGATGGTGATTTGCGACGTGGGTTGCGGCTACGGTGACTGGCTCAAGTACTGCCGAGACGAGATCGGTTGCGAGACCGTGGGCATCAATATCACGCCCGAGCAAGCCAGGTACGCCCGGCAGGAATATGGCCTGGAGGTTCATGTCACCAATTGGAAGAAGTTTCTGACAGACTCCGAGCTGCAGCAGGCATTCTATGGCCGGTTCGACGCGGTCACATTTATGGACACCGTGGAGCACTACGTCAGCATGGAGGATCGCCGGAACATTGAGGTTCAAGAAAAGATTTACTCTGACATGTGTTTTATGGCCAGCCAATTGATCAACAAGGATTCCAGATCGAAACGTGTGTTTATCTCTTGCCTTCACCAGACGCACAAACCACGAACTTGGAAGTTCTATTTCCACGCGTACTTCATGGATAAGTTCTATTCGGGACACTATCCCTTCGTCGACGAAGGCCCGCTAAAGCTTTGCAAGCCATGGTTTGAAGTCTTGAACGTCGCTGACAAAACGGAAGACTACCGGCTGACCGGGGTCAGAGACCGGAAACATTTTCAAGCCGTGGATATCCAACTTACGCCGAAGAAAGTCGCCTATGCGATCTGCCTGTCGTTTCTCGATCCCTTTGTCCTCCATCGCCTCCTTTATTACGGTCAAGATTCATGGATGTCTTTCTACGGAGAAAACGCCTACAGCGAAGAGTACGACGCCGACTATCGGCGGAGCGTGAGTTATGTCGCGCTCTATTGGATCACGCTAAGGTTGAAATCAAACCCACTGGG
Organism: Desulfobacterales bacterium; assembly: GCA_030613225.1. Next base: position 4,156 of record JAUWMJ010000046.1, on the reverse strand, counting down.
GAAGGAAAGTGAAGCATAAGGACGCGCTGAATTGAGGCTCGCAGAGGCGACTCCAATACCCAATGCAGGGGAGAGCCGAAAGCGGGAAGCGGGAGGAAGCCTGGTAAGGGGATTTCCGGGAAATCTTTAATTAACTAACCAACCTGGATTTCCAGTCTCCTATTGCAAGTTATTTTGTTTTTTAAAGACGTTAATTCCTGCTCCGAGCAGGAACGCAAGACGACTTTGCGATAGCAAGTCTCGCATGTCTTGAACGTTATCCTTGAGTTTGGGCGAGGATAATAATGTTAGATCGTCACTCATGTTTTCGTCCCTGTGGCTTCCTGAACCCATTCGTAGAACTTTGTCTTCAGAAGCGGGTTATCCATCCAAGACTGGTCGGGTTCGGGATCTTGGATGACTTCTTCGACGGATTTGAGTCGTGGCATAGGCTTTGAACTGATGTGTCCTTTGCCCGTCACCCATCGAACTTGCCGGGCCTCCTGTATGGCGAGGACGATGAGGTTGGTCATCTGGCAATCACCGAGGCAGTAGTCCATTACCTCCTGATGATTTCCTGCACGCCATTGCTTTGGTGCATCCGCGCCGTCCATGAGTTTCTCTTGGGGGATGCCCATTCCTTTTGCCACTTTTCCCAGCCCGACGGGAAAACCGGCCTGATTGAAGAACTGGAACATGGGGTCGTAGCTCTTTAAAGCAATACGTGCGGCGAGGGCCATGTCATCGGCTTGATGGCCGATCCATTTCAGGTCGAAGCCCAGGCCATTCCACGCGCAGACCATGAACCCTTTTTGTTGCATCTCATCGAGATATTCAAGCAAATCATGAGCGCGTTCCCGCGTCAGATTCAACGCGGGACGACCCTCCTCATCGTCCGAATACCACACCCGTTCCTCACCGTTGTGTATCGCCGTCGCCCCCACCGAAATATGAAACGGCGCATACTTCTCCATGTCCTCGTGCTTCCCGAGTTCGAAGACATCCGAGATCTCTATGTCAAAGCTCAGTAACTTCATGCCTTATCCTGATTTGTTGGGCATCACCTGGATCAAAAGCCGCAAGGCTTTTTAGATCTGGCAAATACCTTTGTTGTGGCTTTCTACTCTTCGGTTATTTTCAATCATCAATTTGCTAACGATCCTCGAACTCCCTGCCCTTATCGTCAATAAGTTCCAGCAAGACGCCGTTCATCTTTTTGGGGTGAACAAACGCAAATTCACAATCCCGAAACGGTCGGGCGTCCCCAATAAAGGGATAATCTTTTTGTTGCAGCTCACCCATGGCCTCACGGGTGTTGTCAACGTTAAAGCTGATTACCATGACGCCTTCGCCTCTTTTCTCGATAAACCTGGCAACATCCCCATCTGGTGTTGTCGATTCCATCAGTTCGAAACCAACTTCCCCAACCCAGTATCTGGCAACTTTGATTTTTTCAGATTCATCGATGTATTCGTCATCCGGCCTGGATTTGCCTAATACCGGCTCCCAGACTTTTCGAGCTTCATTTATATTTTTGACCGCAATGCAGATATGATCGATTTTATTTATTTTCATTTTAGCCTCCCCATTTGCTGGTATTAAAAATACCGGCGTACCGGAGAGCAGGAGATCCGGTAACCGTAAATATCTGCAGCTTGTCCGCAGCATGTTTTTCCTGGGACCTCTTATAAGGATAGTACCATATGGGGATCGACCACTAAAAAGTTTTCCATCTTGACTTTTAATATGTGTGAAGAATGAAGACCCCGTTGTTTTCCGTCACGGAGGTTCCTTGAATTTAATACAGGAGATTATTCTTTGTTAACGCTCTGAAAAGGAAAAAATGATTTTTCCCTAATAAACTTTTATTACCTATTTACAATATGGCGGCTCATATGTGTTCGGCAACTCGTTCTCTTGATTCTTTAACTGCATCAAGAATGTCTTTTGTAGTTGCTTTGGTTTTAATACCTGGAACATCAAATGGTGATTTTGTACTTTTTCTAAAAATGATTGAGAAAGTTTCCCCGCCTCTTCTTTTTATAACAACTTCTTCAGTTTTGGCGATATTAAGTACATTTGCAAGACGTTGTCTCGCTTCAGAATAAGTATATACTTTCATGATATTTACTCCAAAATTGCAATCCCCATTTCCTTGGCAATCTGTTTCATGCCACGATCGAGGGTAAGTAATGGACTTCGAAGGTTATCTGCACATTCTAAAAAATAGGCATCATAGGCGTAAATGTTAAATTCTATGGCGATTTTTAAGGCAGATTTTATGTTGATTTGCCGCAAATCAACAGGTATATGCTGCACTATTTCCCACGACGAAGCCACCTCATCTGCCTGTAAAGAGCCTTTTTTCAACATTGCCGTTAACGCGTTGCCAATCTCAAAAGGCAAAACTTCCGGAGAAACTAAATCACAGCTTCCAGTAAGCTGTATAATTAAATCTTTTTCAGGCTCATTTAGGGCAACAGCAATAAACGTATTTGTATCTGCAATGATTTTCATAAGTACAATTGTACATGTCTGTTTTGTCTTTGTCAAGTCAAACAATTGTCAAACAATTGATTATCCAGATCCGTAGATCACCACGTTTGTAAGGTAATCCTATTTTTATGGGGATAGCTTCTTTTCTCGATAAATCTGGCAACATCCCCACCGGGTGTTGTCGATTCCATCAGCTCGAAACCAACTTCCCCCACCCAGTATCTGGCAACCTTGATTTTTTTCAGATTCATCGATGTATTCGTCATCCGGCCTGGATTTACCTAATACCGGCTCCCAGACTTTTCGAGCTTCATCTAAATTGTTGACCGCAGCAGATATGATCGATTTTAATTATTTTCATTTTAGCCTCCCCATTTGCTTGTATGAAAATATACCTGCGTACCGGAAAGCAGGATATCCGGTAACGTCTGTGGTTCACTGGTTGCAGTGGCTCACGTGAACCTTGTTAATACTAATAAATATTGGTAAACTAATAATTTCTAAAGCGGCTCAGCCCCCTGCGATCCAGTGGAACTGCGTGTATGAATTACGCCCATTTTAATTCAGGCTTTTTATGCTGGTGTGCACATTCTGTAAGATAAGAGTTGATAAGATTCTGATAGGGGATTCCCACCTCTTTTGATAGCTCTTTAAAATATGCAATTGTGTTCGTTTCAATACGAATTGAAATTTGTTTTTTTACTTTCTTTGCATAAGGATTCTTTATTGAATTGGCAAAATCATATTCTTTTCTCATAACAAATATCCTCCATATTGTTCCTGCTCTTTTTTTGAAGCCTTTCTTGCAGAAATTATCCTTATCTCGTCACCTTTATCTTTTATACAGTGGACTACAACCAGTATTTTAAGTTTATAACTCAGGCCTAACAGTAAAAATCTTTCCTCTTCCAACGAGTGGTCTGGATCATAAATCAATCTTGCATTATCATCACTAAATACTGAGGTAGCTTCATTAAAAGAGATTTTGTGCTTTGTTAAATTTGTCTGTGCTTTAGTTTCATTCCAAGCGAAGCGCATCTCTTTCATAATGATATTATAATTATAATATATATAAATGTCAATGTGAAATTAGGTCAATAAATATATCTTGGATTTTAAGCCATAATGTTCTGCTCACCTACGGCGAGTAATAAGGCAAACCGTAGTTAAAAAGTATAAAATTTCAATATTCTAAAGTACGGAAAAAGCGCCTCGACATATAGCCGTTAGAGTGCAGCAGATGGTAGTGTAATTAATTTAAGGGGCTATCCACTTCACTGCCCTAATTTCAATATTTTTCAATATTGAGTTATTTTTTATTGTAATATCAAGTTGTTGTATGGAAATATTTCGCCATCTCCAAACGATTTAAAACAATAGAAAACAATGGGATGAAAAATATAATACTGTTTAAAATAAACAACTTATCGTATTTCAACAAGGGTCTTGGCAATTAATAGGGTAGCGAAGTGGATAGCCCCTTTAATTTATTTAATGTTAATAGGACGAAAACTCTGATGGTATGCCAAGTTGATCCAACCATTTTTTTATTTCATGTACTGAAGAAAATCGGTCTTTTATCAAGTTAAGCATAATTGTTTCTTTGAACTTTTCCGGTATTGTCAGCCAATATTCATAATCCCAATCACCAAACATCTCTTTGGCTAATTCTCCCGCATCG
>JAUWMJ010000009.1 GCA_030613225.1 Desulfobacterales bacterium | reverse complement strand
AAAAAGTACTGGTACCTCGGCCATCAATTCTTTATTGGCAACGATGCCACTAGGAATTTTACCTGCACTAATGGTGGCTAAATCACAAAACTCCAACCAGTCATCTGACCCTTCCTTGATGCCAAGTGCTGAAGCATACTGCACTCTTTTTTCCTTGCCTTGAGGCGGTGTTTGGATGCCTCTTTCAATCTTGCTCAGATTGCCTGCATCGAAACCATTCTCACGACAAAACTCTCTAAGAGTTTTTCCGAGCGCCTTTCGTTTTGCGATAAAAAATTCTCCAAAAGTTGAATACATGGTAACCCCCTTACTTTGATTGCCCTTATTTTGTACCCTCTCCAAGTGTTGTATAAATATATACAACGTTGTAAAAAAATATACAACACTTTTTTTCATTCTTTTGAAATATATGTTAATCAAAGTGCAACGTCCAAGTTCGTAGGTTGGGTTAAGCGAAACAACCCAACATTATATCTGTGCAGTCATTATTGTTGGGTTTCGTTTCTCAACCTAACTTACCAACTTCCAGAGGTTGACGTTTTCCTTTCCGTATTGTTTTTTGAAAGTCCTGTGCCTTGAGGATTGAGATCGTGTTTATGTCGTTTTCGGAAAGCTCCTAAAGATTGGAATTGGGAACTGTATCTTTAAACTCAATTTTCCATGGGCATGAAAGATGTTTTTACAGTCAGAAAATTACCCTTTTTAGAAATTGAGACTATAACTCAAACTCTGCATAATAGAATTTTTTCTTAACCTTCTTTGATTCAAAGGCGCCAATATCTTCCAGAAAGTTAAGATAATCTTACACATTTCGCTCTTTCTCAAAAGGCTTTTATCTTATAGCAGCGAAGCCATGCTCACAAATCCAAATCCGCCCCGTTCTCATTGAGCCAGAAGGCATATTCTTCATAGTCCGGCATAATGCGGGATACCAGACGCCAGAATTTGTCCGAATGAGCACGCTCAATAAGGTGAACCATTTCATGAACCAGTATATAATCAAAGACCCAGACAGGAGCCATGACCGCACGCCAATTAAAATTAATGACACCGTTTCGGCCGCAAGATGCCCAGCGATGGCCGAGGTCTATTATCCTGATGTCTTTTACCGTAACCCCGATCCTATTATCATAGCGTGGGATGCGTTCTTTAAGCTGCCTTTTGATCTGTTTTTTGTACCAGGCTATAAAGTGCTCTCGCGCACCGGCTTTTTCACTTTCTGCGAGCTCAAAATAGCCATGCCATAAACGCAGCGGCGCTGCTTTCGGCAGCTTTCCCAATCCAGTTCCGGCATCATCTATAAATTTGAGCCGGTAACTCTTGCCTAAGTATAAGAATCCCTGGCCATTAACGAATTCTCTTTTTGGTCTTTCCCTGTTCAGGGCTTTCTTTTTAGCCAGTTTTTGGTAGACCCATACCTTCTTTTCAGAAATAAACTTCTCGATGTCATCCAGTTCTACCTGATGGGGGGCCTTCACCATAACAGCCCCATCTCTCTCAATGGAAATACCCAGAGATTTCCGGTCAGATCTCTTCAGCGTATATTCAAGACCGCCTGTCTTTCCCATTGTCATCACGATTTGATCAGCCTTAAATGCAGGGCTTTTGCCAGTTCCACAAAACGATCCGCAAGCTTCCCCTGTTTGTCGAAAGGAACCAGATTGCGATCATCCACTTCGTTGATAATCCACGTTCTTAATATGTTTTGCGCATACCTGTTTCGCCAGAAGTCAACCACCTTGATTTCCTGCCGGATATGATCCACGATATCGACGACTGCTTCACAGAAATCTTTCATTTTCCGTTCTTCCGGTTTTCCCCCGAATTCATCAATCAGGATTCCCAGAAACGGCGCTTGTGTCTTTGGATCCAGGCCTGTCTGATCTTCTTTCCGGCCCTTTTTTGTATTCTGAATGAATTTCTCAAGCTCTTCTGCCAGAGCTTCCCAGTTATCACGAAAGGCATCGAGGATATCCTTCAATCTTTCACTGAGTTTTTTGTAAAAAGCAGGATCTTCGTTGTAATGTTTTTCAATATGAAACCTGGCAGCATGTTCCATTTCCAGGGCCTGTGTCTTCTTCGATTTGATCCCACCCACTTCTTTTTCAAAGTTTTTATCCAGAATAGATATGGGAGGAACCTTTGGATCAACGCCCTGTGCAATAATGTGCTCATCAATCAACTGCTTCACTTTGCTGCCCACCCCTGTGATGTTGAGCTGTGAGTCCCGATACCTGTTCGCCGTGGCTTTGTTGATAAATCCAAAGAGCTTTAGATCATAGATATAGGGCAGGGCCTCAGGGCGCGGCAATATGATGTCCATACTTTCGGCAAATTCCGCAAACTTGTTGATAAATTCTGCTCTCAGCTCAACGTTTCTTAATGCATCAACACAGGCATCGACATCCGAGATGTCGGCAATCCTCCTTGCGCTAAACAGACCCATGACCCTTCTGTGCCGGTCATCCAGTTTCGGCAGTTCATCCTTGATATTGATAAGAGCGCCCTTGATATCATCCTGCGAATACATAGCCAGCGCCTCTGTCAGGCGATCGCCAACGCCAAAATAGTATACAACCAGCCCGCGGGTCTTTCCCGTGTAACGCCTGTTGACCCTGGCAATAGCCTGCAGGAGTTCGTGCCCCTGCATAAAACGGTCAAGATACATGACCTGTTCCAACGGAGCATCAAATCCAACTAACAGCATGCTTTTTACGATAATGACGGCAAGTTTATCCTTGTCCAGTGGCTTTTTAAATCTTCCATCCTTTCCGACAAGGATTTCCTGTTTTGCTTTGTCCGTATGTTCCTTATAGGAAGGCGGGTCATTATGATCGCCTGAAATAATGGCTGCAAATTCAAGTTCATTCAAGACTTCTCTATTTTTTGAGGCAATGATCAGAAACCGCGTCTCTTCATTCAGATCTTCCTGCTCATCTTCCGGCAGATTAAAGAGATTCGGATCAAGCAGTTCAAGGCGTTTTAAGAGTTTGGTTTTTGCTTTCCCAAAGGCTTCATAATACCGTATGGCGGCCCGCCGGCTCACCGCCACAACCTGGGCCTTAAATCCATTGGGCAGGATATTTGCAGCATAATGAAGTAGCATGTCTTCTGCTTTTGCGGCAATGAGATCCTTTGCTTCTAAAATATTGGCCACGGTTCCGTATTTACGCCGTATGGCCTCTCTTTCTTCTTCACTGCGCGATCTGAACATATCATCAAAGAACTGATCCAGCGTCCTCCCGTCCTCGACCCTTGCTTCCGCCTTGCGGCCCTCATAGAGGATCTTGACGGTGGAGCCGTCTTTTTGTGACTGCTCAATGGTATATTGGTCAATATAATCGCCAAAAATCTCATGTGTCTTTTTTCTGATTCGTCCGGCGATAATGGGTGTTCCGGTAAATCCGATCATAGCGCAGTTTGGCAGAGCCTGCATGATATTTGCATGCATCATATTGGTGTGAGACCGGTGGGCTTCATCTACCAGAATCAATATCTTATCAGAAGGATTCCAGATTGGGAACAGAATCGGTTTTGCAGGGAGATTGTATTCACCCCGCTTCTTGCTTGAAGGAGCAGCCGCTTTCAGCATTCGGGTCTCAGGGATTTGATAATCATCCTGTGCACGAGGCGCCTGATCCTGATATTTCTGAACCATGGTAAAGACGATATTGGAGCTGTCTTCCTGCATAAGCCTGGCAAGATCGTTTTTATTGTCAGCACGATAAACGGTTTCACCGGTCAAACCTGCGGTGCCTTTCAACTGCCCTTCAAGGTTTATTCTGTCGGTAACAACTACGACCTTGAAGCTCTTTAAGTCCGGGAGATTCCGCATCTTGCGGATCATGAAAACCATGGTAAGGCTTTTGCCTGACCCCTGAGTGTGCCATATAATTCCGCCGCGCTGATCAGCATCACCATGCACTTTTCTTGTCTTGCCCGTTTTGAGTCGATGAATCGCCTTATGTACGGCCCTGAACTGCTGATACCTGCACATAAGCTTCAACTGCCGCCCCTCAATCTGATCAAACAGCATGAAATTTCTTATAATATCGAGGAGGTGTTTCTTTCGCAGCATACCTGCAATCAGAATTTCCTGGCTGTTTAACTTATCTTTTCCCAGGCGCCTTGTAACCTCACTCATGGGAACGGGGCTTGTATCCTTCCACTCCATGTAATGTTCATACATAGCTCCCGCCGTGGCTGCCCGCGCCTCCTGTCGGAATGTGCTGACCAGGAACTGATTGTAATAAAAGAGCCGTTCACATCCCTCGTCCTCTTCCACCTCAGATCGCTGGTTGGAATATCTCAGAAGCTGATTTATACCTTCTTCCATGGGATTGGATATTTTAGGGCTTTTACATTCAACAACCACAACGGGTATCCCGTTGACAAAGAGCAAAATGTCAGGAGAAATGAAAGTCTTTCCGCCTGGAACATCAACCCTGAACTGATTGATTACGAGAAAATCATTCTTCTCAGGATGATCAAAATCAATTATGGCAACGGTCTTTTCTTTTCCACCATGCAGGACAGGATCGCCTTCTACCTCAACACCATGCACGATGAGATCAAAGGCTTTCTTATTTGCCTCCATCAATTTTGGCGCTCCGCATCGCTTTAAGGCGTTGACCACCTGATTAACACGGTCGTCATCAAGCCATAGGTTTCCGTTGTCATCGCGATTGATTTTTTTAACCGCTTTACGCAGCCTGTCGGCCAGCAAGACATCGCGGAAGCTCTCCCGCTCGGTAAGATACGGCACATCAATATCACCCTCAATATGCTTCCAGCCCATCGCCTTTAACTGCTCGATAAAGGGAATTTCTACATATGTTTTTTCGTCAGGTGTTTGTGCCATACAGTTCCTTCATGTTTTAAGGCATCTTTCCCTGTTTCGGTCGTTATATACCGCTGTTTGCTGCTTTGCGGCTTGTCGGGGGTGGTCATTGTCAGCCAGCCAACATCGATAAGTGGTTTTATATACTTGGTCCTGAACTTGGTCCTGTTTTGCCATTTAAAAAGTTCCATAAGTTCAGTTGTTGATCGTTCTTTAAATGTAAATTCAAGGAGTTGAACTTGGTCCCGACTAGGTCCCGACTTGGTCCCGACTTGTGCGGTCTCTTTCGAAACTGCAAGGGGATGGGCAGGAAAATAACTTACAAAGTATGTTCGATCATTATCAGTCTCAAAACGAGGAGCTGGAGAGCCGTTGGTCTTCATAGCTCGCAATATTTTAGGTATTCCTGTCCCACGTCCTTCGGTTAACTTCAGTTCCTTGAGGAATTCGCCGATCCGTCGATTCCTGTATCGGCGTGAGATGAAGTCGCCTGACTGCAAATCAGAAAGTTTTATAGACCGGTCCGGTCCCGGATAGCTGGTAATGGTGACATGATCGGGCAGAATTCGTACTTCAATCGGTTCACGGATTTCATAACTGCGATGATACACGGCATTGACAAGCGCCTCTTCCATGGCCTCGAAAGGATAGTTGTAAAAACGATCCGCCTCGGCCCGGTCAGGGTGCTTGACAACGATCTCTTCAATGAGAATGGCGTGCAGATAGGCAAGAGCCTCCTTCAGTATGTGGCTTAACGGGCCTTGAAAAATTTTTTCCTTAAAAACATTTCCGCCCGGGCCTTCGGGGAATTGGACCACATCGATCTGCGTTTGTGGAAAAAAACGGTCCGGTCGTTCGTTGAAAAACAGCAACCCGACATTGCGCGGTTTGACGACTTCATCCGGACCGTCAACGATCTGCATTTTCCGGCATAGTTGAACAAAATCCAGCCGATCAGCGTGGTCATACAACTTACTTCCGATTTCCTTGAGATAATCGCGAATAAGGGGCAACTGCAGCTCATCCAGGCCAGCATGATGGTAGATCCGGTCATCAAAGGGCACCTGGGCTGCAAGACCGATCAACTCAACCTCTTCCTGATGTGCACATTGCACGGTAGCAGAACCTTTACGGATGTAATAGCTGTATCTCCGTTTCTTTTTAGCAAGAGAAACCGGAGCCTTATACGGCCTGTTCTGACCTCCCGGCGCCCAAAGAACCAGGACATTCCGGCTCTCGATCACATAGGGCACTATTACCGGATGGTATTGCGGCCGGATTTTATAGCCCAGTTCCAGGATTTCTTTCTGCATGCTGTCCAGTTGCTCAGCCGGGATACCGACCGGCGGCAACTCCGGGCGACCGTTGTCATCGGTAATACCAAGGAAAATATAGCCGCCGCCCAGGTTGTGGAAGTCATTGGCAAAAGCGCACAAGGTGTGCAAAACAGCCTCCGGATTCCAGCCGCGTTTAAACTCAAGCCGCTCCCACTCCACAGGGCGGCCCTGCAACACTTCATGGATATTGATAGGCAGACTCATATTTTATGGTTCCTTCTTGTTGCCCTGTGCTTTACTCAAATCGGCCAGATACCAACTGGTAATAGTGGGAATTGTAGATGGCTCCTCAGAAAATTGTCGCAATGTCATCATAATAGTTAGTTTCCGTTTGTTCTTTATAGCAATCTGCCAAGGATTATTTTACGTCCGCCACTTATTTCACCCCATTTTCCCCGTGCATATTTGCTACTACTACCTTCGGATATCTGAGAAAGAATCCAATTTTAATTGATACAACTGTCTTACGCCCTTGGTATATTTTTTAGGTTTTGGAAAGATACGCGGTGTTGGATATACTATTTGAATGTCTTCCATGAAAGCCCTGAAAATACCTACAGCAACGGCCTGCATCTTGCTCCCGGTAGGAGCAACAATTATCCTTTCCAACACTCCACATTCATCATAAATATTAAGGAGTGATTCTAAAGTCTCATTGTATTCCAAAGTGCTCACTTCAAGATCATCTCTGTTCGAAATATCTTCAATACGGTTGAGGATATTGATCTTATCTGGTCGCCACGAATTCTCATCCAACGGTGGAATTCCATGAATTAAGGTGAAAGACGATGCCTGGATCTCTGATCGTAAGGCAGCAAGCTGATTTGGATTAAAAGACGGGAATGCAACCACCCTAATTGGTTGGCCCTCTGAGGATACAGAAGATAGCTCTGGGACAACAGCTAACTCGAATACACCAGAAGATAAGAACATGGCTGAATGAAGTGAGTCTTCTTCCATTTTGCTGATTTCAGCGTCTACTTCCTTTTCGGTTGGTGGATATTCCTGTGCCATAGAGTATAAAATTGTGCTTCTCGAAAAATTGAATGGGGGGTTCCCTAATACGTTTAATATTTGAACAATAAGCAATCTTGACATTCCTGATATATCGACGAAAATACGGCATTCAAACGGATGAAGGATATTGAGCAGAGAATCTCTTATGCTTGGAGGATTTTCACGATCATACAGGAGGTGATCAACTGATATTCCATATTCGCTGCACTTCTTCATGATCTCATTAGTCTTATTTTCAGGCACATTTGGAAGATACTCAACAAGAACTATAGAAAAATCACTCTTCCCTGAATTTATAGCATTATTTAATACCGTTATTGATCGATCTTCAAATCCTGCACACAAAATCAAAATGTCGCTCTTGTTAAGGCCAACAGTGTCTGAAGGCACCAAAGGTGGTTTTTCGAGGTTGTATAATTTTCTATCTATTCTCAGCACCTTTGACATTGACTAATCCTCCATTTTAAATCCTGGCAAAAGAAGTTGGTTAGGATCGGCAATAAGCCCCTTTTTAACTAAATGGTTTTTTTCAAATTCTTTGGGTAACAAAAGTAGTTTCTCAACTTCGTTTGCCTCCAATCCAATAGAATCACGCATGCTGAACGTAAGGTTAAAATGTGGTATAAGCAATCGTCTAAGATAAAGCCTGGGCACAATCTTCCCTCGTCGGCTTTTCCCCCTTACATCTTCAATAAATACTGAATATCTCAAAAGCTCATCGTAGATTTTTTGTGCTTCCTTCGATAGCTCCAGTTGTTCGTACGGTTCAATTCTATGAGCCTGCCAGGGCGGGTTGCTTTTTACGTTCTTAGAGTCTCTAAACTTTAGATAAGAATGCGCAACATTACCAAATACGCTTACAATTTCAACTAATTGATGCCCGTTTGGTAAGGCACGTAAACCTTTTAAGAAATTACCTGCCTGTTCTCTTGTGGCTTTCGTTTGCTCTTCAGGTAAAATCTTCGGGGGAGACTTAATTTGAGACAATCCCTCAGCGCCTCCAATATTGGCAACCATTCGTTTTACCAAATCAATAATGTGATAGATATCACCGCAACACAGGTGACAGAGTGATTCTTTTCCCCAAAGTTCTGTTTTTTTACCTTTTCTTATAAGCCTTGCATCTTCATTGAAATTTAGTTCCAAATAGGAACCCAAAAGCGCTTCAAGATTAGAGACAGGGTAATTGTCAGTGGCTTTTAGCCTTCTATTAAATACATCTTCAATGAATTGCAGTTTTTCTTTTATTTCAGCATGAATGTAAATAAACCCTAAATTTATAAGGGTAAATTCTCTACCCTCTACATAAACTTTGGTATCACTATCGCTACGTGCATAACTTACGGGACTTTCCGTTGAAAGTTTAAAAAAGCACGAGGATGTACGCTGCATTAAGAGCCGATTTAGATTTTGTTGTAACTCTATTGTGATTTTTGGCGAGGAATAGTCATCGATGAAAAAGAAAAAAGGACGATCATTAAGGTAAGAAAATTTTTCCATAAGCATATTACATATCTTGATAAGCATGTCTGGACCAAAATAATGGCCAAAACTATGCTTAGGATCGTTTACGAAGCGTTGTTTCTCTGCGGCTCTGAACCTTTCTTTTTGAAGTCTGGCTGAAAGTGCTCTAAAACTATCAATGCCGGGCTCTTGAGATCGGCTAAGTCCTAAAAACTCCCATATAGACCTTGAAACATTTCCCTCTTTTTTATCAAATTCATCCTTAAAGTATTTTGACGCCCACTTTTTAATTGTATCTAATAATTCATTCAGCAGCGTTGACGTTATGAAGTGTAAAGGAACATCTAATGCTTCTTGGCGGTCAGGAATCATATACCGTGGAAATGCGAAATACAAATCGTCACATCGGTAATAAACGCCTATATAATTAAGTTCGTCTGGATGATCTTCGCTAATAATTAATCGGTGCTGAAGACTTAGGCTCTTAAACACAGTGCTTTTGCCACAACCACGTGGCCCAGTCAGCACTAAATTGTTCCTTGTTTCAATGTCTGAAAGGCCAAGGAAGCGATCAGAATAAAGAGCTTTAAGCAGGCTATGTGAATCACCAATTTGTTCGCAACTGAGGTATTCAAAGGGATCAGTTATTTTCTTAGCAGCTTTATCTGATTGAATCTTGTCAAATTCAGACTCAATTTCGTTAAGATGATCGAAAAGTTTTTTAGGACGACGTGCATAAGGATCACGAGTTGTATCTATCTCCATTAAATGCTTTGCGAGAAAGTGATCGTTTAGAATATTAAAAGTATGTTTTTCAAGAGGTCCAGCGCTCTGATAGTCTACATTCTCTAAAAGTTCTTTAAGAATGAAGGCAAGGTTTTCAAAATCATTCTTTACATTCCCATGTTCAGTTGCTGAAGTGACGCCAAAATCGGTTACTCGAAAAGCATATTCTGGTCCAACAAGTGATGTGGATTGATCTTCTACTAGAATGTTTCCGGTGTGCAGATCTCCATGTTGGAAACCTCTCTCACTCATCTCGTGGAAAAGATCAAACATCCCTTTCAGTAAATCCACTATAAAATTAATGGATACACTATCCTTTTCCATTTGAATATGTTCGCGAAGGTTTTTCCCATGTATGTAATCTGAAAGCAATACTACGCAATCAATCATATTTTCTTCGTTCTTCCATTTATTAACACTGAAAAACTTTACAACAACCTGAGAACGGAGTAGGTTAGCCTTTTGGAATTCTTGTTCCCAATTTGGTCCCAGATTTTGCCTGGGAATAATTTTAACGGCAATATTATGTCTCAGTTCATCTGAATGTGCTCGGAAAACATGTGCATTCATGCCAGATCCCCTGTGCTCAACTATTATGTATTTCCCCTGTTGGTCTGGCACCTGCTTCCCGATAAACCATTCTACATCCGGCAAATATTTTCGCATTCTACCCCTTCTGAAATATTAAAAAATGTTCTGTCTTAGTACCTCTGCAATCTCGGCGCGACCTCCGAATATCGGGAATATAATCTTCCATAACCTCTAATAGTTTCAATGATGGAGCATAATCCGCGACTATGTTACAAACAAAATGAGACAGATGAGTTTTAGGTCTACTTGCTATTCGTTCCCCCACAATAATTACACAATATCCATTTGTTTTTAAAGATGAATTTACCTTTTTGACTAAGGACGCCATCGCTATTTTAAAAGCTTCTTGCTTTTGAATCACTTTGTCTTCTGTTGCAACTGAATAATTTGGGTTAATAAACCATAATCTTAATCGGTTGTCCCTATTATAATCCAAGGCATTCATATATGGTGGGCTGGTTATCAAACAGTCAAAAGATTTCGGTAAGTTCAAACTTCTTACAGAACAATACTTATGGACTGAATTTCCATTCATGGAAATTTTTGGGCACCTTGCATAAGCCCTTTGAATCTTGGATAGTAAGCGGGGACGTAATTCTCGATATTGATATAATTCAGGAAATTGATCACGCGGATATTTTTTTTCTCTGAGATAAGGAACCAAATGACTACTCGGATAGGATAAAAATCCTGGCCGCTGATGGTGTAGTATTCCAAGAAAGCAGGCAAATAGAAAATTGTTTTCATTTTTTTTGCAAACTGTTGCAAATTTGATTGCCTCTTTAAGCGTTTGAGGATGAAAAAACTGTCGTACCCATGCGGGCACTTTCCTCAAATCGGGATTAGGAAGTTTATGTGACTGACTCAAGGTGTCTTCCGCTTTCTCTAAAGCGCATTCAAGTGAGGGTGGCGACTTAAGTTTAGCCTCACATAAAATCTTTGCATACGCGCTAATATCAGCAGTAAACGCTCTTCGTCCTTGCAGTAATGCTTCCAATGCTACAGTGCCAGATCCCGAGAAAGGATCAACTATGAGATCCCCGTGCTTAGAGTAAGTCGCCACCAGGTCATGAGCTATTGAGCTTTTTAGTTTGCCGATATATGGGGAAAGCTGATGTAAGGAACATTCTGTCCCCACACAGGACTCCTTCCAATGATCCGGCACACTTATAACATTTTTATGGAATTGTTGCATATTAGTTTTCACTTTTGCAGATTTCATCTTAAATTTTGTTCACACTAATTCCCATTTACACCTTAACCCTGACTTTTCCAGTTAATAGATCGTGCATGAGGCCATTTTTCTGGAGTTTGAGTTTGTCGCGGTATTGCTCTTCGGCTCGGATGCGGGCGTCGTGGCTATTCAACGGTTCAATAATTTTAAGCTGTTCTTTGATGTCCGGTACTGGAATTACAAATGATTTAATTTTTTCCAGTGTAAGACGTGTGATAGCATTTCCTGACATAAGATCCTTAATTCGTTGTTGGCATCCAGGAGAAAGCAAGTAATGAAAAAGGTACTCCGAATGCAATGTTCTATCATCACATCTAATAAAAGCTACACTCGATAGTAGGCTGACCGGCTCATTCAAATTGTTGATAGCCGCGTTTCCTGTGTTTGCGCCATCTTTCGTGAGTAGAACGTCTCCATATCGAACGTCGCAACGCGAATAAATAGCTTCATGTTCTTTCTCGCTAATCCAGCCACAGTCTGACAAATCGACATGTCCAAATCGTATATTCTTGGACGTCAGATAACGAAAAGGGCCCCTTGTTGTTTTAGGGGAAAAATGTGTTCCATCTTGAATTTTTGTCGCCGCTTTCCCAAGCTCTTGAATTACCCACCCCTTCGGAATTTTACCCAATTGCGAATCCTTAAACTGCTCTGGATGGGTTTTGGGGTCTCGGAGTTTGCCGTTTTTGTCCAGGCCGCGGGTGAGCAGGTCATACAGCAGCCCCTGCTTCATGGCTTTGAGCTTTGAAATCAGCGCTTCGGTTTTTTGAATTGCCTCGTCTATGGTGTCGAGGATTTCTGCGATGCGGCGTTGTTCATCCTTATTGATATCAGGTAGTTTAATCGAACCAACCTGTTCTTGATTTACTGATGGTAAAGCACCATCTTGTACAAAATCGCCAAAATCAATTACACACAGGAAGTGATATAAAAATGCTGAGTCAAAACCACCTTGTGGTATAGCTGCCATCATATTGTTGTCTATTAAAGTCGGTTTGATCAAAATACGTCTACGGTTTAACTTCAGTGCTGCGCCAACTTTTGCAAAAACAACAGCGCTAGCAGGAAAAGGTTTCCAACCCATTGAATTAGCAATGCGCATGCTGACATAGTTGTTGGCATTGACAATGTCCCTTTCATTTCCCGGAAGGGACATGTCACTAATTTTTATAAAAGGCAGTTCACCTTCTACGGAACCCTGAAAGCTGTCAGGGAATCCATAACCGCCTGACAACTGGCAAATGGTGCCAAGCATTTTAGTTTTCCATGTATAAGGAAGCCCTTCAGGCATAACCCAACACCTTTTCAAAATGCATCAGTTTTTTCGAGGCTTGTTTCCTGTCCCCTTCAATATCCTTAATTGTCACGCGATACTTATTCCACCAATTATCCACTGCGGCGATAACTTCCTGTCGATGGGTGGTCACATAGCTTTTTAGATGGCCAGCGAGTTTTTCATTGAGAATATCGAGGACCAGATTCCTGCAATCTTTACCAGAGAGCGCTTCACGGGCCTCTTGCAGGCGTTTGATGAATTGTTTCTGAAGTTCCTTGAGCTGTTTTTTCGCTACTTTTAGTTGGTTGGTTTTCACATGAGTTTGGCCTTTTTTGTTTTGCTCCAGGCGCACAATATCTTGCCGGGCCTGTTCCAGTTCATCCAGATAATCCGGAATTAATCTGGTCACCAGCGGATCATCGGCCTGATCAAAATGATTGCCCTTAGTCTCTTCAATAGTGGCTTCTATGGTATCTATCCAGCCGTCCACCAATCCCCCATAGCCCTGGGCAATGAGGGTTTTGAAATCAAATTTGTTTTCATTCCACCAGGTGGCAATCACGCCTGCCACTTTGAACCGGTCAAGCAATCTCACCGGCGTAATGTCCGACACAAAAGCTTCCAAAAGGTCAGTGCGAACCTCCATCAGGTTTTTGGTCTCAGGCAGTTCAATCATCAATTGTTTATGCTTTTTCCACCATCGATCAAAGGTATTTTTCAGCTTTGTTTCCTTTAGCTGTATCCCTTTTCCGGCCTCAATCCTTTTCTTTATGTCGCCCCGTTCAGCAAGTGTTGGGTCAAAATCATAGTAGTCTGCATCACGTTCTACAAATATGGTTGAGATCTTCAGGCCGTGGGCATTAAGGAGAACCTTTTTCGCTTCTACTTCGGCTTTGGGAATTCCGCCTAACAGGTGAGCGCGGACATCCTGAGGTTCGGGCGGAGGGGCATTATCTGCATATCGCCGGATGTTCAGGTTCCAGTCGTTAGACTTTATATCTTCTCTGGTAATAACGGCTGCATATCCGGGTATGTTTTCAAATGCGTCAAAAGCGGATGTGATCTTTTCAATATGTTCCGGCCTTAAATAGTTCTGGGCCCGGCCTGCATGAAATTCCGCATCTGCATTGATAAAAAGAACCTTGCCTTTGCGTTCATCAGGTTTGGCGCCTTTGGCCCGGCACACCAGCACGCAAGCGGGAATGCCCGTGCCGTAAAAGAGATTGGGCGGAAATCCGATCACCGTTTCTAACAAATCATCTTCGATAATGCCCTTGCGGATCTCTTTTTCAGCGCCGCTTCGGAACAGGACCCCATGGGGCATAACCGTTGCCATCATGCCGTTTATTCTTAGGACCGCTAACATGTGTTGCAAGAACATCAGATCGCCTTTTTTGCCGGTCTCAGGGCAAAAACCGTATCTGAACCTTTCGGCAAATTTCATCCCGTCTTTGGAATAATTTTGGCTGAAGGGGGGATTGGTGATGACCCGGTCAAATCGCATCAGCTCGCCACCATCCAAATGAAGGGGCGAGGCCAGGACATCATCGTTCTGGATATTCGCACCTGCAATGCCGTGAAGGATCATGTTCATCTTGCACATGGACCAGACGCCGCCGTTGTTGTCCTGGCCGTAGAGGCTAAGGTTAAAGCAATTGCCTCCATGCTCTTCCACATACTGTTTGGAGTGGATCAACATGCCTCCTGAACCGACACAGGGATCATATACGCGCATGCCTTCCTGCGGTTTTAAGATGCGCACCATCAATCGAACAACATCTCTGGGTGTATAAAATTCTCCGCCTTTCTTGCCGGCAGAATCTGCAAATTGGCCAATAAGATACTCGTAGGCAGCGCCAATAAGATCAGGAAATTCGAAATCAGCATTTCTCAGGCGATATTTATTGAAATGGTTGATCAGATCGCGAAGTTTCCGGTCAGGCATTTTCGTTTTTCCGGCTTTTTTGTTGAAATCAATATGCCCGAGTACACCTTCAAGGCTCCGGTTGTCATGCTCAAGGGCGCTTAACGCCTTGTTCAGCTCATCGCCGATGTTTCGATGCGCATGCTTAAGCTTTTCCCACCTTGCCGCCTCTGGAACAAAAAAAGATTTTGCATACCTGGCGGGATCTTCGGCTCGTTTGACGGCCTGGTCTCGTGTCCGGCCCCTGGCAAGGTTGGCCTTTATGATTCCTTCATATTCTTCATCAAAGACATCCGAGCACCGTTTTAAAAAGAGCATGCCGAAGATGTATTCCTTGAATTCCGAGGCATCCATCTTTCCGCGCAGGATATCTGCTGCGGCAAACAGGTGATGTTCAAGTTGTGCGAGTGTCAGTTTTTTCATAAGTTTATTTAGACAATATATACAGGATTAACATGATAATTGTTTTAGTTCTTTTGATTTATTATAAACGCGATAGGCACATCCGATAATTTTTTCCGTAACGTCTTTATATTACATTTTGCAGATTTAATCCTGTATATCCTTGCCTGCCCGCCTCTGGAGGGTTATCCTGTCAAAAAAGTTCCGGGCATTCCTGCCGCAAACTCACGCAATCGTCCCTGCCGGTGATAACATGATCCAGAACCGGAATGTCAACAGATCTGCAGGCGGCTATCAAGGCTTTCGTCAATTCGATATCCTCCGGACTGAACTGTGCGGGTCCGTTGGGATGGTTATGGACAAAAATAAGGGCTGAGGCCCTTTTCCTTAAAGCGGATTCAACAACTTCCCGGGCATAAACCGCTGATTCATCAACCGTTCCACGGAACAGAACCTCTTCCGCAATCAGGTGTTTTGATCTGTTGAGGTGGAGGAGCCGGAATTCCTCGCGGGAGAGATCGGCCATGGACACCTTCAGATATTCAAACAGGTGGTGGGGATTTTTTATAATGTTGATTTTTTCAAGGGGCTGGCGCAGTTGCCGCTTTACAATTTCCATAGCAGCTAGCATATGGGCTGCTTTTGCCTTTCCGATCCCCTTGACACTCAACAGGTCATCCTGTGTTGCCATCATCAACCCATTGAGCCCGCCAAACTTGACTATCATCTCTCTGGCGAGAGCTATGGCATTTTTCCCCTTCATGCCGGTTCTCAAGAGGATAGCAAGCAGTGCGGCATCACTCAAGGCTTCCGGGCCTTTTTCCAAAAGCATTTCCCGGGGCCGGTCCCCTTCAGGCCAATCCTTTATATGAAGATTATTTTTTCCTTTGTCTGATTTTTGCATTCGTCACTATTTTATTTGTTTAACATATTGCAACGTTGCTGTCTTGACTATAGGCCAGCAAAACAAAAAAACATCCTTCACTAAAAAGAAGAACACAGATACTTCACAGCGTCTCTGAGGCTTAGGCCTATCCATTTTGGACGATACAAAATATCGGTTTCAAAGCTTGTATTGTGAATTAATGCTTGGCAATTAAGCCACTATCATCTATTAAAATCAAGGACTTATGGGACGCCTTAGACTAATTGGACTTATGTTTGTCATGCCGTAGAATTCAGTATTTGTCTAATTTGTCGAGGATTTCCATACTATCGCATAAAAATTCCAATTGATGTTTTTGTTGACATGAATAAAACTCTATTCACTTTAGATGTAAACACTGAAGAACCTGGTTACAGTTCCTTTTTTTGAAAGGCTATTTCCTTGAGACGAAACTTGCGCGTTAAATCATTGTGCCATTTGTGTTGAATGTGTCCGTCGCGTTGCAGCCTGCCAACGACAATGCCCGGACAGATATCAATGGATTGTGCAAAGGCGACAATGTCGACTTTATAAAACCGCCTCTTTGCCACGAAAGTCTTGTATTTACTTTCAGGTATTAATGTGTTTGCTGCAAATCTATTTGCTGCTTCCTCAGCTTTGTTTATCCCCATATCTACTTCATCGATAAATACGCTGGTTTTTCCATGAAGGATTAAGTGACCTGCTTCATGGAAAAAAGTAAACCAGAAATGGTCATCTCTCTTATAGCGGAGGCTGAGCAGGATCAGCGCTTTATCAGGTCTCAGCCACCTTGTTGCGCCACTGAGACGGGTCTTTGGAAATTCGGGAATAAATAGAAGTGTAACGCCGGAATTTCGACAGAGCTCTTTCATACGTGGCTCAAAAACCTCCGGGTCTTCCCTGGTAAGGAATCGTATCTCCTGCAATGCATTTTTAAACGTATTTTTGTCGAACGGAGATGTTTTAATATTTTCCGCTTCAATTTCACCGATCCGGAGCCATGCTGACACCGATTCTTTCGAGCTTGTGAAGGTTGGTGATTTTCTGTATGAAACAGCAATACGCATAAACTGGACCTTCCAGGCTTCTACACTCGCAACACCAAAGAAATCCAGAAGTTCTTCAACTTTTTCGGCAGGGGTTTGTCGTCTGCGAATAAAGCCCCTTTTCGTAAGTTCTGTCAGAGGGAATTTTTTTGCCCATTCTTTTTTGTTTTCAAGCATTCGCCGGTCAGCAATTTTAGCAACATGCAGCCGATAATATGCGTTAAGATTATTCCATGTATTTGCAGATACACCTAAAACCCGCTCAAAGTGAATAGCTGTTTCAGAGGTTACCGGAGCTTTTCCATGGATGATTTGACTAACTGTTTTTAAGGATAGACCGCTGCGCTCGGCAAATGCAGTCCTTGTTATCCCCCTGGCTTCAAGAGTCTCTTCTAAAATTTCTCCGGGATGAATAGCATAGTCGGGAGTATATTGATTTAGGGTTGTCGTGGCCATTAATGATAGTCCTCTACTGCAAGAATTTTGATTGCTGTTATTTGGGTTAAGTCAATTCCGCCATCGTCCTTTCTTGGCAATGGATTATGATCCGGTTTGAAGATGAGACGATAAGAATGTTTTAAATCAACTGCGAATTGACCGCTGCGTTTTCCGCTGAGTTCATGTCTTCGTTCAGGTTTTGTATGCGGCACTTCAGCCAATACCGATGATGCTCTGAGTACTGCCATGCGGCGCATTATCAAACGTGCTTTCTTTGATCCAAATTTTTTTTTCAGCGCTTTTTCAGAATTAAAGACCTTCTTAAGAGTTTTATTTCTGAAAGCTATATTCATTCTTTAAAATATCCTTTACCAGATAGGTAAAACATTTTCAAGCTAAATTTAATATTTTGATTCATTTAATCTCGAAAGCCACTTCAGTTCCAGTGGCAGCATGCTTATTTCCCAAAGAAGAAAGGCAATAATATGTATGCTGTCCCACGATTCAGTAATTGAATTGTTGTATGTTTTTGCAACCTGTTTTCCCGTTTCCTTTTTCATATTTTGACAATCTCGCTGATAAACCCCTTGATGAATTCCTTCTCTGATTCAAAGCATAAATCCATTCCTTATATCGTTATCGGTGAATCAGATTCCTTATCTTCCTCCTGTTTGACAATCTAAGAGAGGCCATGTCTTTTTATTAAATAACCACCTGCTAAAGCAGATGGTTGTTTAATTCATTATTTAAAGTGATTATACCATTTTTTGTTTTAAAAGCAAATACTTTGCCGGCCAGTAGAGCTAAAGGTGAGAAAGATCGTTGTCTTGTGAGTGATGAAAAAAAAGGTTCCATGTTCGCCTGGTTCGCCTTTGGCGAAAATCGATTCCTTCCATAACAATTTATTCACCATCCAGTCAATCCCAGTTGTAAAAAACCGTTCATATGTTGAGTTGTATTACTTTCAGTCTGTTTATTATAATTTCATCTTGCGGATTCCTTCGATATGCCGCTTTAAAAACCTTCTTCGCTTTTTCATCTGACTATTGGACATCAATGTATAGCCATAATCTGGGATGGTTTTGAAGAAGAAACCGAAGAAATGAATTCTTTGAAATTGTCAGGTACTATTTTTCTTGACTAAGTTAAAAAGTAGCTGTAATGTAGCTTTAATTTAACTTTAACAAAAATGTCAATTAGAGATAAAACAAGGAGAAAAAAATGCTTTTAGAAGGTAAAAATGCTTTAGTCACAGGAGGTTCGCAAGGGATTGGGGCCGCCGCTTCTCTGGAACTCGCCCGCGAGGGTGCAAATGTGTGCCTGACCTACCGCAAGCACGATGTCGAGGCAAAAAAATATGCCGATGAAATCCGCGAAATGGGCAGAAAAGCCCTTGCAATCAAATGCGATATTTCATCCTTTGCCGAAGCCGAGAGTGTTGTAAAAAAAGCGGTTGATGAGTTCGGCGGACTTGATATTCTCGTAAACAACGCTGGAATGAACTGGGATGGCGTGTCGTGGAAAATGACTGAAGAGCAGTGGGACCGGGTTATCGAGGTCAACTTAAAAGGCTATTTCAACTTCACGCGACAGGTTGCTCCAATTTTCAAGGACCAGAAATACGGAAAAATTATTAATATTACATCTATAAACGGCATGCGCGGAAAATTCGGGCAATCCAACTATTCCGCCTCCAAGGCCGGGATAATCGGTTTTACAAAGGCAGTTGCAAAAGAGCTTGGCGCATTCAACGTAAACGTAAATGCGGTAGCACCTGGACTGATTGAAACCACGATGCTTAAAGAATCAGACTCCCGTGATAAAATAATCGATATGGCTCTAAACGAGATAGTCTTAAAGCGTGTAGGACAGCCCGAGGATCTTGCAAATGTTGTTGCATTTCTTGCATCTGATAAAGCAAGGCATGTAACCGGTGAAGTTATCAAGGTTGACGGAGGACAGTATATTTAATCAGCTCAAAGCAAGAAGGATTCCTTGTTTTTGCTATCAGCAATCAGCTATGAGCTTTGAGCTAATAAGGAGAGGTAATTTATGGGAAAAGTAGCAATAATCGGTGTAGGTCAAAGCAGCTTTGTCCGGAGTTATCCGGGTTCGATAAGAGAACTGGCCTTTGATGGATTTAAAGAATCAATGCAGGATGCGCAGATAACCACAGAAAATATAGATGCATCCATAATCTGTAGTGCTCCTGAGTATGATAAACAACGATCACCTGCCGGTGTTTTTGCTGAATACTTAGGACTTAACCCCCATCCCACTTTTTATGTGGAAAGCTTGTGTTCATCCAGCAGTATG
>JAUWMJ010000122.1 GCA_030613225.1 Desulfobacterales bacterium | reverse complement strand
AAAAGATAGTGTCGGCAATTCAAAAGAACTGTTTGATTACCTGTACTACAGCATGAGGGATAAAAACCGTGAATGCTTCAAGGTTATTTACCTGGATGCTAAAAACAGGGTGATTGAGACCGAGACACTTTTTAAGGGGACATTAACCGCCAGCAGTGTTTATCCAAGAGAAGTTGTAGCCGCTGCCATGAACCATCATGCTGCCGCACTGATTTTTGCCCATAACCACCCTTCAGGTGATCCCAACCCCTCGAGAGAGGATATATCTTTGACACGCCAGCTTCTTTTTGCCTGCCGGGTGATGGGGATAACCGTCCATGAGCATCTGGTAATTGGGGATAACAGGTATTTCAGTTTTGCTGATCAAGGCCATATAGCTCGGATGAACAGGGAATTTGAGGCTAAATGAAAAATTTACCACGGAAAGACGCGGAAAATCACTGAAAATTTAATTCTGTGTAATTCCGTGAAAAATCCGTGGTAAAATAAAAGCTAAAAAATGGCAGAAAAAGAATATCCATACTGTTTCGGGAAAATTGAAAATGTATTTCCCATGGGTAAGGACGGTTTAAGGGAAACTCCCGAGTCTTGCTTTCCGTGCATATACAAGACTGAATGTCTGAAAGACGCAATGGGAAAATCGGGAGGACTTAAGATAAGAGAAGAAAATGTGGACAGGGCTTATGAGGCAGGACTAATGGGTTTTCTGGAAAGATGGTCGAAAAAAAAAGATCTGAAGCGAAGGATAAAAGAAAAAGAAAATTTGCAAAAAGAGTAGCCATTGTTAAGTGGTTGAGTCGTTATTATTGGAATTCACACTTTTTACCTAAAAATAGGACATATGATAGATTTGGAACCCTAATATGATGATTTCACATGCATATTTATCAACTCAACAACTTAACTATTCGACAATATCTAAAGGGAGGGAAAGATGAAAAAAATTCAAGATATAGACCTTTCAGGCCAACGGGTGTTTATACGTGTTGATTTTAATGTTCCCTTTGATCAATATCAAAATATTACTGATGATTCCCGGATACGTGCTGTATTAGCTACATTAAACTATGCCCTTGACCATGATGCAAAATTGATAATCGCTTCACACAAGGCAAGGCCCGAAGGAAAGGTTGTCGAAAAAGACAGTCTTGCTCCTGTGGCAAAGCGTTTAGGCAGACTTCTTAAAAAAGAAATTAAAATGGCGCCGGATTGTATCGGCCCTGAAGTAAGCGAGCTTATATCGAATATGGAGATTGGTGATGTAGTACTTCTTGAAAACTTAAGATATCATATTGAAGAGCAGAAAAATGATGAAACATTTGCAAAAGAGCTCGCAGCATTATGTGATGTATATATTAATGATGCTTTCGCAGTATCTCACCGGGTTAATGCCTCTGTTGAAGCTATAGTAAAGTATGTAAAATTAACAGGAGCAGGTTTTTTGCTGCAAAAGGAGCTTGACTATTTTCAAAAGGCTATGGCTGACCCCAGCCGTCCTCTTGTTGCAATTGTAGGAGGTGCTAAAGTGTCGAGCAAACTGGGGGCAATAGAAAATATGCTGCATCATATTGACAAGTTGATTATTGGTGGTGCCATGGCAAACACTTTTTTGACAAGTATGGGCTTTGACCTTGGAAAGTCTAAAATAGAGAGCAAACTTGTTGAGGTAGCCGGATCAGTGATAGAAAGCGCAAAAGAGAAAGGAATAAAATTATACACGCCGGTGGATGCTGTGATAGCCCAGGAAATCGACTCAAAGGCTTCAACAAAGATTGTCCCTGTTCAGGAAATTCCTGCTGACTGGATGGCTCTCGATATAGGGCCTGCTACATCCCTGCTTTTTTCAGAAGTCTTATATGATTCAAAAACGATTATCTGGAACGGTCCCATGGGCATGTTCGAAATTGATGCCTTCAGCCGCGGAACTCTCGCAATGGTCAGCGCTATTGCCAATTCCTATGCACTTTCCATTATTGGCGGAGGCGATACGGATGTAGCGGTAAACAGGGCAAATGAGACCGAAAGGATGTCTTATATATCAACAGGAGGTGGTGCTTTTCTTGCCCTGTTAGAAGGTAAAACCTTGCCCGCTGTAGCTGCGCTGGAATCCGCAAGTGGTTAAGCCCGACGGAAAGAATGATTCAGCCCGTATGCCGGGCAGGCTGTATTTGCTGCGGTATAAGATACTATCCCTGTCAATTTTAATCGTCATTCTTCTATTAGGGTACATATACCGCATACAAATCTGGGAGAAAATCGTCGAGTATTTCCTGATTTTTTCCGACCGGGAACAGGTCAAAAACTTTATCACTTCTTTTGGTGCAGGCGCACCTGCTGTTTTTATAATAATTCAAATTCTTCAGGTTCTCTTCGCCCCTGTTCCCGGCGAAGCAACCGGATTTATAGGCGGCTTTCTTTTTGGTACAGTCAAAGGTTTTTTAATTTCTAGTATCGGCCTTGCTGTAGGGTCATGTTTAAATTTCCTTGTGGGCCGATTTCTGGGGAAGCGGTATATCAGAAAATTAATCCCGGATGATTACCTGGGCAGGTTTGATACTTTCATGAAGCGCCAGGGCGCAGTAGTTATCTTTATTCTGTTCGTTTTCCCGGGCTTTCCTAAAGACTATCTTTGTTTTTTTCTCGGTTTGAGCACTCTCCCGCTTAAAGTTTTTATAATCCTTGCCACCATAGGGCGGATGCCGGGGACTTTTATACTGAGCCTTCAGGGTGCGTATCTTTTTGAACAAAACTACCTGGTATTTACCTTAATTTTTTGTTTATGTATTATACTCTCCATTCTTGCATACCGGTATAAAGAAAGTTTGTATAAATGGGTGGAAAAGTTCAATAACAAATAGCAAGCAACAGGAGGTGTTTGTAAAAATAATACTTTTTATTTTTACAAAAACATGTTATAAAAAAAGATAAATCACATGGCAATCGATACAGGAGAAGAAATTGGCATTCTGGAGTGTACGAGAGGAGCTGAGTCAGGCCGACAGGTTAAGGCGGTCTTATTATGAACTTTTAAGAGATGAGTTAGATCAACTGCTGATTCAGCATGCTTTAATAGATTCTTATAACAATTTTCGTAACAGAAAAGTTAAATACCCATTTGTTGAAAAGAGAGAACTGAAACCGCGTGCCAGGATTCCTGACCTGGAATATGAGTGTCAAAATGTATTTCTTGTGATTTTTATAGAAGACATAATCCCCCCGGAAAATAAAAAGTATATAAGGTTTTTTGATGTTAACAAAACAACCAAGGCGAATCTTCTTCAATCCAAAACACTGCCCCTTGCGAATAAAATAGACAGAAATCAAAAATATCTTGATTCGGCCCACTTTTCGAATTTTTTAAAAATATTGCTTCCTGTAGATTATGCTCTCCTTATTCAAAGAAATCCTTCCGGCAAGGCAAGAAGCCGGTACAGCCTTTCACATTTTCACGTCAGAATCGACTGGCCCATAGCAGATGCTGCGGAAGACCTGGCCAGAAGCCTCAAATACATATCCAAGGATCTTTTTGAAAAAGGGGATAAACATGCAGAGGATATTCAGAAAAAGTTTTTTGAATATTACGGGCTTCCTTTAATGGCAGGTGGCAGAAGAACGGCGGCTATAGTTGCTGCGCAGTATATGAAACGAATTCCATGTATCTCTACCATATATGCCGGAAGCAGTGAATCAAGAGCATTGCTTAGAATTTCAGAAAGAGGCCCCTCCAGATCGGTTTTAATGAAATTCACTGCTGCTGAAATGGAGCAAATTGCAGAAGAAAATAATATAGCACCGCAGACTTTCAAGAAAAATTATGTTGTAGCCTATGAAAAAAAAGGTGGTATATGTATTTTCCATGCCACGTATTCTCCCACCGATCAATCCAGACTTCCTGATGACGGTAAATTGCGGGATCTCAAGCCGGATCTGTCATGGCTGACAATAGGCGGACAGCATATCCTTCCAAAACCGGGCGTGTGGAAACGCCCACCCATACCTTTGAATGTAATCTATACGTAATCCATTGAGCGTGGTTAGAGATAATTGGCTTAGCCTGAATAAATAAGAGTGACTAAAGTGAGCTAAAGTGTCTAAAGTGCCTAAAGTTGTGGTGTCGCTCCGCTCCCGTCTTCGCCTTCGGCTACGCCGCGGCAAGCCATCTTTTTTATAAAAATAAAATAGACAGAATTCCTTAACTTTAGTCACTTTAGCTCACTTTAGACACTTTAGTCACTTTTAACCTGGTGTATCCGACAGATGTTTCGAGAGGCAAATCAATGCCAGGATCTTCGGGCGTGGATTTTTACACTTCTTTCATCATTGCAATTTCATCACAGTCAGGAAACTTGACGCATGTAATGCAGTCCGCCCAGATTTTAATAGGAAGGTCTGATCTGTCTATTGGAACGAATCCGAATCTGCGGAAAAAATCCGGTCTGTAGGTTAATGTAAATACTTTTTTAGTATCAAAGTCTTTTGCTTCGGAAAGAACGGTTTTTGTAAGTTCTGATCCAATATTTTCCCCTTGATAGTCAGGGTGAACAGCAAGAGATCGTATTTCAGCAAGATCTTCCCAGCAAAATTGCAGAGCACAGCAACCGACAATAAGGTTTTTCTTTTCATCCACAGAAACTGAAAAAGAGCGGACATGATCGTATAGTGCGCTTAAAGGGCGTGGAAGAAGTTCACCTTTGACGGCATAATGTTGTAAAAGAGAGTGTATGGCCTTTACGTCGTGTAATTTTGCTTTTTTAATCATTTTGTTTAATTTATAAAACTTCGTCCTTCGGGCGTAGTAAGAGATAATTGGCTTTGCCCGAGTAAATATTTAAGAGTGACTAAAGTGAGCTAAAGTGACTAAAGTGTCTAAAGTTGTGGTGTCGCTTTGCTCCCGTCTTCGCCTTCGGCTACGCCGCGGCAAGCCATCTTTTTAAAATAATAAAATAGACAGAATTCCTTAACTTTAGTCACTTTAGACACTTTAGTCACTTTAAACCCGGTGTATCCCACAGCCGCTTCGAGGGGTAAATCGATACCACGTTCTTCCCCGCATAACGGGATCTTCGACGGGCGTGGATTCTTTACTTAGTCGTAACAGTATATGAGCCGTTCCAGTTTTCTCCCGGCGGATCAGCCTTGTATTCATTGCAACGATTTATCATTGTTTTGCTCGGACCATCATCAGGTGAAATGTCCAAAGCCGCCTTAAAAGATAAAATAGCCTTATCCCAGTCCTGATTACGGTATGCATGAAGACCTGCGGCGTAATGCTCATTCGTATTATTCGGAAGATCGTCAACATTTCCGGCATAGCCGAGAAGCTGATAAATTGTTACAGGCTCTTTTTTCCCCACAACATTTATAGTGTCAATCTCCCGGGTTGCAATACGGCTGCCGGCAGCGATGCAGGTTGATTCGCTGATCAGTGTGTAAATACCGTAGATTTTATTTATTCCTTCCAGCCTTGCCGCAGTGTTAACCGTATCTCCCATCATGGTATAGTCCATACGGCTTTCTGATCCCATGTTGCCTACAACAGCGTTCCCCGTACAAAGACCGATGCGCATTTTAAGCTGTGGTTTTTCATTTTCCTTCCAGTTTTCGCGAAGCTCGGCCAGTCTTTTTTGCATTTTTATACAGGCGCTGCATGTTCTTTCAGCATGGTTTTTCAAAACATTCGGCGCGCCGAAAAATGCGATAATGGCATCACCTTCAAATTTATCAACTGTTCCTTCATGGCTTAAGATAATATCAGTCATTTCAGTTAAGAACTCATTTAAAAGCTCAACAAGTTCATTTGGTGTAAGTGCTTCGGAAATACTGGTAAATCCCTGGACATCCGAGAAGAAAGCGGTAATATCCCTGTCTTCTCCACCAAGTTCCAGGTTGCCGGGAGACTCAATGAGTTGATTAACCACTGCCGGGGCAAGGTAAGTTGAAAATGCGTTTTTAATAAACCTTTTCTTTCTGGTCTCCATGAAATATCTGCATGCTGTAATACTGACATAAATTAGAAGAATTACAGAGAGAGGGTAAACAAGATTAATGACGATTCCGTGTTTTGAGAACAGATACTGACAAAAAAGAATATACCCCATAAAAACAAGGAAACCGGCAACCACACCCTGTATTACTTCTACACGGGGAAGTACAAAACCAAGGAAAATGCCTGCCAGTATAATGGCAAGAACGTCAAAAATGGCAGACCATTTAGGCTTGTGCAGAAAATCTTCAGCCAGAATGCTGTCAGCTACGTTTGCATGGATTTCAAGACCCGGGAATACACTTCCAAAGGGTGTGACCCGCAAATCGTATATTCCGAGGGCAGTTGCACCGATAAGTACGATTTTGTTTTTTAGCTTATTATCCGGAACATTTCCACTTAGTATGTCTGTAACCGAAATGTGGGGAAAAGAATTTATTTCTCCCCTGTAATTTATTAAAACACGTCCTGACTCGTCCGTAGGAATAGTTAAATTGCCGATCTGTATATTTTGCACACCATATTCATCAATACTAATTGAAAGGGGGCTGTCAAGAAAAGCACTTACTGCTACAATTGAAAGGGGTGCATAGAGTGTGTTTTTGAATTTAAGAACTATATGAAGCCATCGAACAACACCGTCATCATCGGGGGACATATTAAAATATCCGGACAGGTCGGCTGCATCTGAAATTTCCTTAATATTTGATTGCGGATAAACCGGTTCAACAAGTATGACATTTTTAGCTTCTTTCGATGTGTAGCGTTCAAATTGGTATCTGGAATTAATGATATTTTTCTTGTGAATTTTGATATCTTTTTCTTCAACATGCGCGGAGACTTTTTTATCGAGCTGGAAAAAGTATCCGAGTACGATTTTGGCAGAAGAGTTTTTTATAGACTCGGCAAGAAGTTTATCATTGTCAGCCAGAGTTTTAAGACGGTCGAGAAATTTATTATCTTCAGGATTCAAATTGTGCAAAGAACTCTTAATATTATTTATTATCTTAACTATTCTTTTATCATCCGGTTCCAGGAACCCAATGTCAAATGCTATAACCTTTGCTCCTGCAGTAGAAAGTTTTGTAACAAGATCTGCCATTTTTGATCTGGGCCAGATCCATTTTCCCTCCTTTGCAATGCTTTTTTCATCAATTACAGCTAAAACCACGTCGGAACCAGGAGTAATCCTCTTTCTGGATTCAAATCTTGCATCAATGGTTTTTAACTCCATAAGGTCAAGAAAAGGTACCCCGACGGAATAGGTAAAAAGCCCTATGAGAATAATCGGCAAGGAGAGGAAAATAAAATGAGACCTTGCAATTTTTTTAAGAAAAGAAATCATATCTTGTTTCGTAACCGTTCACAGGTTCAGGGTTCAAGGTTCAGGGTTAAGGGCAAAGAAGGAATTGAAGACCCAAAGTCTTCGTTGAACGTGGTCATTTTCCAAAGTAATTGCAAATTTGGCTCCAAATTTTGGATTGAGCCTGTCAAAGATGACGCTTTTTTTATAAATACACGTTCCAAATGCAGTACGGGAACGAAAATGGAACCTTGAACCTCTGAACCTTGGTCGCCTACGGCGCCGCCAAAGGCGGGTAAACCTTTGAACCCGTGAACGCCTACAAAATCACAATGATTTCACATACAACTATTTGATTTTAGACATCACGAGGTCTGGAGCTGGTTGAAAAATGAAAGTTTTTCGGGTTGCAGTAGATAGCAGTTGTCTTATTGGACTGGCACAAATAGAGATATTTGGACTATTAAAAGAGGTGTTTGCTGAAACATATATTCCTCGCGCTGTGTATGAGGAGGTCGTGGTGAAAGGAAGAGGTGAAGCCGGTTCTACCGAGACCGAATCTGCGGTAAAAGATGGTTGGATATCCATGAAGACCGTAAATGATGAAATAGCTG
>JAUWMJ010000245.1 GCA_030613225.1 Desulfobacterales bacterium | reverse complement strand
GATACGGATAACCCTGATGTTCGGCGGATACTGCATTCTGCCCACACCTGCAAGATCTGCAGCGCCGTAGCTGCACCAGTTGCATAAAAACGCTACGATTTTCGGTTCCCAATCGGACATTTATTTCTCCTTTATACTTTCATCGATTATAATTTTAGCTTTTTATTTAGCCACCCCGGTACCATCTGCCGGAGCTACGGGGCAGGCAGACTCACACAGACAGACACAGACTATTATTTCTGCCGACCCGGCAGAAATAATGGTGCAAGCCTTCGGCGAAATAAAAAACACTTACAAACCAGGTCTGTGCAAACACGATTTTCTCCATGCGCAGTATATTTCGTGTTTTTTCTCGCAACCCGTATCTCGCAACCCGTACCTCGCAACCCGTACCCCGCAACTCATCACACCGCTTCATTCATTGCAAATATCTGTGCAAAAATCTGATCATTATCAAAGCCTTTAAGGTGAATGGCTCCTGACCTGCAGGATGCTACGCACAGGCCGCACCCTTTGCATAAAATCGGGTTGATCTCGGCCCTGCCTGCAAAGGGGCCTTCTTCGGTCAAAGAAGGTGCTGAATACGGGCATATGGAAATACAGACTCCGCAGGAACTGCAAATGGGCTGCTGTGTTTTAGCTACTGTGCCGCTGGTATATACTGTTTCTCGGGCTAAAAGAGTTATTGCGCGTGATGCGGCCGCTCTGCCCTGGGCAATGGCTTCATCTATCGGTTTCGGATAATGTGCCATGCCGCAAAGGAAGACACCGTCTGTTGCAAAATCAGAGGGACCCAGCTTGGCATGCTTTTCAATAAAAAATCCGTCGTCGTTTAGCTGCACTTTGAAAAAATTAGCAAGTTTTTCATCCCGGTTTGGAATAATGGCCGAAGCAAGCGTTACCAGGTCAGTGTCAATTTCTATTTGCCGGCCTAAAATATGATCTAAAACCGTAACTTTAATAGAATCTTTTGCCGTTTTTACCTGTGGTTTGCTGTCAAGGGAGTACCTGATAAAGATAATTCCTTTTTCTCTTGCCTCTTTATACAGGTATTCACGCTCACCGTATGTTCTTATATCCCTGTAAAGGATAAAGATGCTCATGTCCGGGTTTCGCTTTTTAAGTTCAAGTGCATTTTCAATGGAATGTGTGCAGCAAACCCGGCTGCAGTATGCTCTGTCAGGCTCTCTTGACCCTACACACTGGATAAACACCGCTGTATTCAGCGAATCGATATAAGAATCATTTTCTATAAATTTTCTGTCAAGCTCAAGGCTTGATAATATCCTGGGATCTTTCCCGTAACTGTATTCGTCAGGCTCTAATTGTTTTGCACCGGTTGCAAGTACAGCTATGCCGTGCTCTAAAACTTCCCGGCTGCCGTTATTGGAGATGGTCGATTTAAAATTGCCGACAAATCCATCAACTTCGGTGACGGTAGTATTTAGATGAACATGAATCTTTTTATCCTTTTTGATTTCATCGACAAGTTTTGAAAGCTTTTTCTGAACGTCTCCACCGTCAAAGGTTTGGTAAAGATTTAAAGCCTGTCCACCAAGAATAGAACTTTTTTCAATAATATGGGTTTCGTATCCCTGCCGGGCAAGGCTTCTGGCTGACGCCATTCCTGATATGCCGCCCCCTAAAACCATGGCGGTTTGATTGACATCAAGTTCGGCCTCCTCAAGAGGTTCCATAAGGGCGACCTTTGAGACAGCCATACGGACAAGATCCTTTGCTTTTTCGGTGGCAAGATCCGGACTTTCTTTGTGAACCCAGGAATCCTGGTTTCGGATATTACACATTTCAAAGAGATACTTGTTTAAACCGGCATTAATAAGGGTTTCCTGGAACAGAGGTTCATGGGTCATGGGAGTGCACGCAGCCACCACAACCCGGTTTAACCCTTTTTCTTTAATGATCTGAGCTATGGTTTCCTGGGTATCCTGGGAGCACGAATAAAGGTTATTTGTGATATATTCCACGTATGGTAATGATGCTGCGTATTCAGTAACAGCCGGCACATCGACCACACCGGCGATATTAATGCCGCATTTGCAGACAAAGACGCCTATTTTCGGACGCTGGCCTGTAATGTCTGTTTCGGGGATGACTTCGGGAGTTTTTGTTACGGTATTTCGAGCATCACTTAGTATTTCACCTGCAGCGGATGCTGCTGCACTGGCATCAACCACGGACTGGGGGATATCCTTGGGCCCCTGAAAGGCTCCGCAGACATAAATCCCTTCCTTTGATGTTGTGACAGGTTCAAAGGAATCTGTTTTGCAGAAATTGCCATCTGTCAGTTCAATATCGAGTTTATTCGCAAGTTCGATAAGTTCGGGGGATGTCTGCAACCCTATAGACAAAACAACCTGATCGAATATTTCGGTTTTAAGCTCCCCGTCTTCCGTAACATAACGAACGGAAAGGTCATCGGTTTCGGGAACCGGATCTATGGTGTGTACGCGGCTTCTGATAAAGCGGACACCATGTACGTCCCTGGCTGATTCATAAAATTTCTCAAAATCCTTGCCATGGGTGCGCATATCCATGAAAAATATGGCGCAGTCAAGGTCGCTGCCTGCATGCTCTTTGGCGATGACTGCCTCTTTGATGGCATACATACAGCAAACCGAGCTGCAGTAGGAATTGTCACACCTGTTCAAATCCCTTGAACCGACGCATTGAAACCATGCTATCTTTTTAGGTTCTTTGTGATCGGACATTCTGACAAGATGGCCCTCAGTGGGCCCGGAGGCGGAAAGGATTCTTTCAAACTCCATTGATGAAATGACATTCGGATGGTTGGCGTAATTGTAAGCGTCAAACTTTGAGGGATCAAAAGGCTCAAACCCGGGCGAAAGAATTACAGAACCAACCTCAAGTTCCAAGGTCTCCGGTTTCTGCGCATGAGTCTCAATGCTGACAGCTTCAGCTTTGCAGACGTCGACACATTGAAAACACTCACAGCAAAAGCTGCAGTTCAAGCATCGATTTGCCTCGGCCTGCCCATCAGGTTCAGCGTAGCCAAGCTCAACCTCTTTGAAATTGCCTTTGCGCTGTTTAAGAGGCAGTTCAGGCATTTTTGCCCTGGCTGTCCTTGGTGCATCTTTCGGAATCGGGCGATAAACCGGATCATCTTTAACAATCGGTTCGCGACCTTCGACCATATCCTGCCCGTCAATATACCTGACAATAGATTCCGCTGCTTCCTTACCGGCTGCAATTGCACCAATGGCAACCCACGGGCCGGTTTGCACATCTCCTCCGGCAAAAACTCCTTCACGGCCGGTGGCATATGTGATTGTGTTAACTTCGGTGGTTCCCCACCTGGAAAACTCCAGGTCTGCTATATCTTCTATGGCTGAAAGATCGGGTCTCTGGCCGATGGCAGGAATAAGCTGATCGATTTTTAGGTCGTATTCTGTTCCCGGAACCGGAACCGGCTTTCTTCTCCCTGATGAATCGGGTTCAGTAAGTTCCATCCTGATACAACGGAGACCGACGACCTTGCCATCTTCTATCAAGACCTCCTGGGGTGCTGAAAGGTACGTAATTTTAACACCTTCATCTTCTGCCGCTTGAATCTCTTCCTCCCAGGCGGGCATTTCGGCACGGGACCTGCGATAGATAATGCTGACTTCTTTTACCCCCAACCGAACAGCGCAACGGGCTACATCAATAGCCACGTTCCCGCCTCCGATGATGCCGACACTTTCTCCCACCTTGGCTTTGCCGGAAAGATTTACTTCTCTTAAGAAATCAACGCCCTGTCGCACACCATTGGCCTTTTCACCCGGAACTCCAAGTTCAATTCCCACATGAGCGCCGATTGCTATGTAAACAGCTTTATAGCCCTGGCTGAACAAATCATCCACAGTTAGTTCCGGACCAAGGGGTGTACCGGTTTTAATCTCTACACCGAGATTCGTGACCACCTGAATATCCTTATCCAGGACTTCTCTTGGCAGTCGGTGCGCAGGAATACCGACTCGCAGCATTCCGCCTGTTTCGGGCAGGGCTTCAAAAATAGTGGATAAAATTCCCTTTCGAGCCAGTTGATAGGCAGCGGAAAGACCTGCTGGACCTGACCCTATAATTGCAACCTTTTCTTTTCTTGTCGGCAGACATTTTATTTCTATATCCCGTGGATCAAATTGATCAGCAGCCAGACGCTTGAGGTCTCGAATAGCAACCGGATCATCAACTTCACATCTGCGGCAGGCATCCTCACAACCATGGGGACAAATCCGGCCGAGCACTCCGGGCAACGGCAGGTCTTCCATGATAATTTTAAGAGCTTCCTTGTATTTTCCTTGTCCCACCATCTGGACATACCCCTGAACATTCAGACCCGCAGGGCAGGCAAGACGGCATGGAGCCTTATCCACCTTCTGTACGGCAAAGGCACCGGGGATGGCCTGCGCGTATTTCTTGAAAACAGCCTTTCTGTCGCTCAAGCACTCATCATATTCGTCGGGCAATACAACAGGACATACCTCTGTGCAATCTCCGCATCCAGTGCACTTATTAAGATCGATATAACGAGGAGTTTTATGCAAGGTTACATGAAAATTTCCATTTTCACCTTCGATCTTTTCTATCTTTGAGCAAGTATGAAGTTCGATGTTTAAGTTCCGGCCGACCTCGACCAGTATTGGAGAGATAATTCACATTGCACAGTCATTGGTTGGAAACGTCTTGTCGAGCTGAGCCATTACCCCGCCAATGGACGATGATTTTTCCAGAAGGTGAACATAATACCCGGAGTTGGCCAAATCGAGAGCCGATTGCATGCCGGCAATTCCACCTCCCACAACAAGTACTGATCCTGTTACTTTTTTGGTCATCTTAATTAATCTCCTTTGTTAAATTAAGATATTAAGATTAAGAAGAATTTTAATATATACTGATTTATAACTTGTCAATAAAACTTAGGGTTATTATGAAATTTTTTCAAATCAACCACAGGCTTTCCGACAGGTGAAATGGGGCTTAATTAACCGAAATCATAATTGTAAATTCCCTCTATGCAGCCCATTTATAATTTCGATTTAAGCAGAGCAATCTATTTTAATATGATTTAATATGGGCATTTTTGATTTTTTCTTTGTGTTTTTGGTGTCTTTATGGTGAGAAAAGGTTTGTGAAAAAGTTTACCGGAAAACTAAAGAGCCAATTTCAAAACGTCCCCTTTTGTCCGATATCTGCGTCAGGCTCAAATTTTAATCCTCGAAATACTACATGTATTCCTGTGGTTAAAATTTTCGCCTTTCTTGATCTCAAACAAAATTGAACATTTTGAAAATAGCTCAACTGATTTGGAGATACGGCTTTAATGCTTAAAAAGAATATTAAAAAAGATCCTTTATTCAATGACAATTGTTTTGCCCTTGGGCGGCAGCTGACCATTGAGTTTTATGAGTGTGATGATATACTTTTAAATAAAGATGACGTTAAAGAAGCACTTTTA
>JAUWMJ010000039.1 GCA_030613225.1 Desulfobacterales bacterium | reverse complement strand
TGTCCGGCAAATGTTTGGCAACAAAGGCCATCAGGCGGTCATAACTTTCAATCAGGTTTGTCCGGATGTCATCGCGATCGTCGTATCTGTCTATGTTCTGACGCCGGAGCAATGCATCGGTTCGATGATGGGGCAGCACGGGATTTCTTCCTAATTTTTTCCCTTTTGTTGTAAGAAGTGCAGACCTTTACGTCCTTTATCCTTACAATTATTCAACATAGCCTGCCCTGTAAAATCATGTTTGCTTTTATTTAACTGGGGTCAATTACGTTCTTCAGTTCAATTACCACGTCAACTTATATACTAATGTCCCACAAGTCTTAAAATGAAATCATATTGCAAGTTATTTTGCTTTTTAAAGACGTCCCGGTTAGTCCTCGTTCTTCACAATTCAAGATGCAACACC
Source organism: Desulfobacterales bacterium (assembly GCA_030613225.1). The sequence continues at coordinate 11,582 of JAUWMJ010000039.1, read as the reverse complement.
AATCTGTTTACTTAAGAAGCTCCGTCAATTTTAATTGGAATTTCAATTCTTTGCCTAATTTCTTCATATATCGGTATTTCCACATCTTCAGCCACTTCCAGAGTAACAGCGAGTCCGTAATTAACAGATTCGTCAAGGGGGTGGGCATCTTCTCGGCAGACAACATCAATTTCTAAATTATTTCCATCCTGATATGTAACGACTTCGCTCCCTTCTAAAACTTCATGCTGAATGGTTCCATTTTTTACATGTTGCCAATCAGCGTTTACACGTTTTACTCCAGCCTTATGGCCCGGAGGATCAAAAGAAAGATTTGCTTTTCTGTATTTACGATTCTCTGCATTGACAGGGCTGACCCAGGCGAGCGTTATAATAAGTCGCCGCATTGCGTTTAACCCGCTGAGGCTTGGTGGAAGGGGAAATCTGAATTCATGCTTCTCATCTTTAATAATTCCATAACCTATTGCAGTTGCTCGTCGTTCAGTGCACTCAATCACACGTTTGATACCAGGAATTCCATACCCCAAATACCTTGCAGCAATTCTTTTAAAAAGATGCGAATTATCTCGGGTTTTCAGACTACTTTCCAATATATTAAAACTATTACCCCAGGAAGCACCGTGAACAAGAAGACTTTTAATAACTACAGCCATATACTCATCAGGGATATCTGTGTTAGCTCCAGATCTCAATTCATCCAGCACTTCATAGATGAGGGCTGCACCTCTGGAGGCCAAAGCAGCTGAGTTGCTTGTACCTCTGATGTATACCCCCCTATTCCTTTCGCCTGGATTTACCGGTGCGGCGGCCACCTTTTGCCCTGGAGCCATTCCGATGTCATTAATCCTGTATCGGTTATTGGTAATATAATCATATAGCTGCCTTCCTCCCGGCAAATAAATCTCAGGATTAATAGAATTCCTGAAACCATATCCGTGAGCGGTAATTGGAGAGGGCAGTTCCTGAGTTGGAAGTATATCCACTCTGTTTCCCTGATTGGATATATTGGATTTGTCAGTATGGATAGCCCCTATGGATAATGCATTAACAGAATCTGCAGGAGCCATTAATCTGTGATTGCGGATATCTCCATGAACTATTTTCATGGTATGTTTTGTGAGCTCTTCATTAGTTAATTGATTCAGCTCTGCCTTCGATTTTTCAAGACCAATATCCGCCCCGTTATTCCCCGCACTTATACAAAAAAGCACTTGATATTTTTCAGAAAGCCAATCAAGCAGTTTTGCACATGAGCTTAACTGATGAAAAAATATCCTTGTTGGATCACAAATTGAAAGGTTGATAATTTTAATCGCAGGGGCAACCGGTTCTTCATCACTGTCTCCTTCAAAAATCCTCCTTACTGAACGTAATATCAGATCTTCAAAAAAATGCTCCTTTGGGATGTGTTCACGTGGGGGATTATTGATAAAATCATCGGGATTAGGCTTCATTATCGGTCTTACATATATAGGCCGAGGTAAAGGTGGCTCTCCTGCATCCAATTCCCCATGACAGATCAACGAGGCCATCGCAGTACAGTGTTTTCTCCCCTTCGCCTGATATGCACTGCCAAAATCATCGGGGTCATCCACAATTAGCCGATTTTCAAGCAAGGAATGGTGAACAAATGGATCTCCGTCAAGAATAGCCAAGACAGGGTCACCAAAAACTTCACCTTCTTGAAAAGCCTCCTCTTCAACCCCTTCATGGTACACATCCGCCGCACATTGTCCTGTCGGACGGAAAAACATTACATCGTCACATTTAAAAAGATTTGTATGTTCATAGGCCAGAACCCGTTCTATATTTTCAGGCGGGAGTTCTGCTTTTATAGCGTGGAACCGAATTTCATTAATAATACATTTTGTGATAACAGAGCCATTCTCAGATTCTATAAGCTGCTCTAATTTTGTTTGGATCTCATTTCTCTTAGTTCTATCTTTTCTGTACCACAACTCAACTTCAAAAGGGATTTTTGATACCGTTCCTTTTTTTATTTCAAGCTCTTCTTTCCAATATTTTTCAATACCTGTTTCTCTCAGCCGGTCCTGAATATCCCATTTACGGATTTCCTTAAGCTGGCTGAATATTTCAACCCATTTTTTAGATAAAACATCTTTGTTATTTGGCCATTTGTTCCATTCAGATAACAGATTACTCATTACCTGCTGATTACTCATGCTCAAAAACAGCCGACCGCTTATTAACTTTTCTTTTGTATCTGCGATTTTTCCATTAATCACAGACATTATTATATCACTATATTCAGTGATGTCCCCTGGTATGTATGCTGCAAAATCATCAAGGGGTTTTCCTGTGATATATCCATCATCATCAATAAAGCCATTGTCTTTTAGAATTTTCCATATACCTGAAGACTGTTTTGTAGTGATATCGTCAATTTCTTTATAAAATAGTCTTTTGCCGATTTTGGCTATCTCATAAAAATCGTCATCCGCCTCTATCTCGTCGGTATCAATCTCTGCGAGCCATTCCAAGCCTGGAACTGCCCGTACCGCCCGCTCGAAATTATCAATTTTTCCTGTTGTTTCGAGAACCAGAACATATTCAGGCTTAATTCCCTCTGTTGAATCGGTGATAAACGACTGAATCATTGATTCAAACCGGGGCGTCAATCTATCTTTCTGTCTTTGTGGTGATGGAAAGTAATAGTTTGAGGAACCAAAACGTGGTTTCGGCTTATCCCGGTCCGCAATAGCAGGAGTGGGGAAAATCAGCAGAGGTCTTTCAGGCATATTATTCTCGCTCTTTTACATCGTTGATTCCGAACTTAGATTGCCATTGTTTCAGTTTTAAAGAGACGATATCTCGTGCATTGTCCTGTTTATTGGTCAAAACAGCCTGTCGCACCACATCTGTGCAAAACTCTTCGACTTCAGAAAAGCTGTATCCTGATAGTTTTTGAGAAAGGCTCTTTGGACTGTAATTGAAATCCATTCCTGTTCTCTTGATGAAAAGCTCTATAAAACATTCAACCTGCTTGATGTCAGGTGGTTTAAGTTCTATCCTTAACTGGAATCTCCGCCAGACAGCACGATCAAGAAGTTCAGGATGGTTACTTGCCGTAATTACAACCACATAGCTTGGCAAACTGTCCATTTGAAGAAGCAGAGAACTTACTACTCGTTTTATTTCACCTGTCTCTTTTGTATCCCCCCGTTCTTTTCCAATGGTATCAAATTCATCACAAAACAGAACGCAATTGCGGGTTTTCACATAACTAAAAACTTTCTGAAGTCTTGAGGCGGTTTCTCCAAGATAACGACCTATAAGATTTTCATACCGGATTACTAAAAGCGGATACATCAAATGTGCAGCCAAGGCTTCGGCGAGGCTTGTCTTACCGTTTCCTGGAGGTCCAGCCAGAAGAATCCTGCTTCGGGGTTCCAACCCATAAGATCTAAGCAGATCAGCTCTATTCTGTTCCTCTACAAGTTCCTGGCATATTTTTAGTATTTGTTCATTTATTATTAGATCATCAAATCTTTTTTGAGGATTAATCTCAAATATCAAATCAACGGTTTCACCATTAGGGCGAACTGCGGTGTTTTTATTAACGCCGTTATTGAGGGACAGAGCCAATCGCTCCGCAAGAATATTATGTTTTTTAGCTCTTTCTTCTGCAACCAGGCTCTCCACTGCCTTGCGGAATGAAACCATATCGCCACGACTGGCTGATTGAACCATACTGATTAAAATATCTGCTCTTGCCATAATTACAATTCTCTCAAAAAAGCATATTCGTATATAAAAATTGACGGCCTGAATTATTGCCCCGCTGAAATTAAAGCAGAACGAATGAATCAGGTAAAATTTCAAGGTGATGATTGCAAACAAGTCTATTCTGAGTAATAGATTTATTATCCAAGCCATCTCATTATTTATAAAGAGATGTATCTATTACGATATCGACTGGTTAAGATTAACTCCAGCTCAAATTTAACAAAATAGGGCCAGTGTTCTTTTGTGGTTTGCGCTATCGAATTTAATTCGACTTCCGATTTGCGCTTCCTCTTTCTAACTTGCAAAAATCGAGTTTCATTAACTGAAATGCACGCAATATATAGCAGTATAGAGCAGGGGTGGCAAGGGATATTAGTTGTCGGTTTCAACCCAAAAAAGATAAAGAGAGACAGTGCAATCCGGGAATATCCACCACAAAATTTGTTAAATTGCAAAAAACTTTCCCCACTCGGAAAAATTGTCCATGTTTACAGGGCGTGCTTCCATGTCTATGATGTTCTTGTTATAATCTTTTTGCAAACCGCTTCTGTCTTACCGGCAGGGCCGGTATGGGCTACGGAAACGGCAGCAGACAACGCCGCAACGAAGAGATTGCTGTAATGGGATCTATTAAATGTCAATATTTCACATACCATCCAAAGGTTTCGCTCTATGTTAACCGATCAACCCTGCTTCCTGGAAGCTGAAATATCCCTTTTTTGTTACTATGATGTGGTCGAGGATTCGTAGGCCGAGGATCGTTCCCGCTTCGGTAAGTTGTTCATGGATTTTCAGATCGCTGTTGCTCGGTTTCAAATCACCGGAGGGATGGTTATGTGCAAATATTACAGCGGCTGCCCTGTCTGATATGACATCCGCATAAACTTCACGTGGATGAACCGGGCTGCGATCCACCAGACCGATGGTGACGATCCTTTTTTTAATCACTTCATGAGCACCATTAAGGGAAATGCAAACAAAATGCTCTTGCTTTTTATCGGCAATATCAGCCAGAAGCGGCATCACATCCTGGGCTCCTGTTATCTTTATCGTATCTTTGATCAGGTGCCGCCTTGCCAGTTCAAAAGCAGACAAAATCTGGGCGGCTTTTGCCAGTCCCATGCCACGCAACGCTGTGAGATGGTCAACTGACAATTTTTTCTTATGCTTTTGGATGAGTTTGGCAACCCTGCGGGATATAGTGCCGAGATCCTGGCCCTCCACACCACGCCCAAGAATAGCGGCCACCAGTTCTTCGTCGGTTAAGGCGGATGCGCCCCTTTCCTTCAATTTTTCCCTGGGGCGATTGTGGGCAGGCAGGTCTTTGATATTCTTCATAGTCATCTTTCAAAAAATGTTTGTCTTTTAATCAGACGCACTTTATTCCGATTGCATTTCATTTAATCTGTTATAAACTTTATACAACATCCATTCCTTCACAACATCACCAAAGGACTTATCGTCCATGATTTTTGTAAATATATCCTGATTGCTGTCCATTCTTTCGATCAATTTATTCAAGAACATATCTTCAAAACCGAATTTGAAATTGTCAACGTTGTTGTTTTTAGCCTGTTCTGATAGTTTTTCATTTGCAACAAGGTCTTCTTCAATCTGGGAGAAGAAATATTTATCAGCATCTGTAAAATCAGTTCCAAATTTATCATTTAAGATTTCAATGATCTCCGAGAGCCTGGCCAATTCTTCTTTTTCTTTTTTTGTTCCTGCCTCCGTTATTGGATAAAGCGCACTTTCGCTGTCTTTTTCAAGTACAATTGTGCCTTCTTTGATTTTTTGAAGTCTGTAGTATTCCAAAGCTACTTCATCATGGATTTTGAATCTTTCTGAAACATCTTGCTTTGGCAGCTTATTTAAAAGAAGGCGGGCGTACGCGTAAAACTTTTCCAATGCCATATCCGCAAACGGCATAATCTGGGATAAAAAAGAATAAAGCCGGATAAAAACGGTCAGCGTATGTTTGAAATCTTCCTGTTCCTCTTCGTCTTTCATGACCTTGTAGCGGTCAACTGCAGGATCTATGAAAGAATTAAGCATGGCGTGGTCTTTTGCGCTGCGAAGTTTTCGTGGTCTAAAAAAGACTTTGGTAAAAGCATCGATTTCAGACTGCCATATGATTTGAAAACCTTCGAGCTTATTTTTCAGGTCATAGAGTTTGTTTGGATCGGTTGTTGAAGAAAGCGTAGTCTGCTCATAATAAGGCTGAAATGCATCTAATATTTCCTGCTCTTCATTGGCAAAATCAAGAACAAATGTATTTTCTTTCCCAGGATATATTCTGTTTAAGCGCGAAAGTGTCTGCACAGCCCTAACACCGGACAGTTTTTTATCCACATACATGGTATGGAGCAACGGCTGGTCAAAACCTGTCTGATACTTTTCCGCAACCAGCAGGATCTGATACTCATTAGTTGCGAATTTATCCGGCAGTTCTTTTTCTTTAAATCCATTGATTTCATATTCGGTATAGGAAATCCCTGTGTCTCTATCGGTAAAAGCGGTAAATGCAACGAGCGTCTTGATATCGGTATATCCTTTTTCCTTAATGTATTTATCAAATTCTGTTTTATACCTGATAACATGGGGTCTGGATGAAGTGACAACCATTGCCTTTGCTTTTCCGCCTATCTTGGGCATAACGCATTGCCGGAAATGTTCAATAATAACCTCGGTTTTCTGAGCCAGGTTATGGGGATGAAGAGAGAGAAATCTGGCTATTGCTCGCCTTGCTTTTTTCTTATTGATGTCGGGGTCTTCTTCTATGGCTTTTGACAGTCTGAAATAGGTCTTATAGGTAATGTAGTATTTTAACACATCCAGGATAAAGTTTTCTTCAATCGCCTGTCTCATGGAATAAAGGTGAAACGGAGCCGGGTTTCCGTCATCGCCGGTTTGACCGAAAACTTCCAAAGTTTTTGCCTTTGGCGTTGCGGTAAATGCGAAAAAGGCAAGGTTGGGCTGCTTGCCGCGTGCCAGCATTGAGCTTCTTATCTCATCTTCCATATCATGATCTTCACCATATTTAGGCGCTTCACTTTCTATTTCACCGCTCATATCTATAACTGTCAGGGTTTCTTTCATCTTTTTTGAAGCCTCACCCCCCTGAGAGCTGTGGGCTTCATCTACAATTATGGCGTAGTTTCTTTGGGGAAGCTCACTGATTTTATCAAGTACATGTACAAAAGGAAATTTCTGAAGGGTGGTGATAATTATATTGATTCCGGCGCTTAAGGCCAAGGCAAGCTGGGTGGAATCCTTGTCGATCTTTTGAACAACGCCGAGCTTATGTTCAAACTGGTATATCGTGTTCTGGAGCTGCTGATCTAAAACAAGCCTGTCCGTGACAACGATTATCGAGTCAAAAATTCTTTCATCTTTATCATTATGTAAACTTGATAACCGATAGGCCAGCCATGCAATGGAATTGCTTTTGCCACTGCCTGCAGAATGCTGAATCAGATAATTATTACCGGTGCCTTTTTGCCTGGCATCCAGGGCCAGCTTTCTGACAACATCCAATTGATGAAACCTTGGAAAAATCAGCTTTTCTTTTTTAAATATTTTTCCGTCAACTTTAAATTCATCTGTTTGCAAGAGAAGAAAAGAACCGATTATATCCATCCAGCTATCTTTGGCCCAGACATATTCCCAAAGGTAGGAGGTTTTGTGGCCGTTTGGATTGGGAGGATTGCCGGCGCCCTTATTGTAGCCCTGATTAAAAGGAAGATAGCGAGTGGCTTTGCCTTCAAGCCTGGTGGTCATGTAAGCTTCGTCAGTATCAACGGCAAAATGTACGAGAGCGCGTTTTTTGAATTTAAAAAGCAGTTCGTTCGGATCTCTATCAGCAGCATACTGCCATTTGGCATTTGCCGCATTCTGTCCGGTAAACTGGTTTTTCAGCTCCACAGTTGCCACAGGCAGGCCGTTAAGACTGAGCAGCATGTCAATTGAGTTTTCATTTTTAAGGCTGTATTTTACCTGACGGGTCACAGTAAGCCGATTTTTGTTGTATAAGGCAATCGTTTCAGGATTCAGCTTGCTTGCTGGTTTGAAATAGGCCATCTTGAACCGGACGCCATAATCCACAAAGCCGTTGCGGAGTACATCAATTGTGCCCCGGTTGTCCAGTTCCTTAAAAAGACGTTGCAGAATTTTGGATTCAGTCTGAGAACCATGGATTTCAGACAGCTTTTCCCATGATTGTGGTTGAGTGTCTTTTAGAAATGCAAAAATTGTCTTTGGAACAAAGGCCAATTTCCGGCTGAAATCAGAGGGATCCCCTTTGGCATAGCCGCCGTTATTAATAAGGCCCTTTTCTATTGCCTCTTCAAATGCCTGTTCTGTGGTTGTATGCTGGCTATCCATTTGATCCCCCATCACGAACATCTATTTTCCCCGTTACGACTTCGGAAATCAAGGTGGTGCGATATTCCTGTAATAAATCGATCTGGTTTTCAATATTGGAGATTGTTTGGTCGATTTTGGTGGTTTCGTGGTCGAGATAGGCGGCAATGACGTCTTGTTCATTAGGAGAAGGAACAGGAATAAAAAAGTTTTTGATATGATCTACAGATAGACCAGGCTGTGCAGCCGATTGGGAATACTGATTCAAATTCATAGTCCTAAGTGATTCTCCAAACCAAAATAAATTATAAGCTGAGACTGATGTTGCTACTACAGCATGTTCTGAAGCCCAAAATTTGCCATCTGCATAATTAATATTTCCGCAAAGCGCTCCTTGCCTTCCGATAAGAACATAAGACCCCTCGTGAGTATACGATGACGTATAGCCTCTTAAACCATTTCCTCCATATACAGCATATTCGCCATCATTTTTAATTAAGTTGGCTGTTATTCCATTACCACTTTTAAAGTCCGAAATAAACTTTAACCGTTTTACCTCCCAATGCTCCGGCACCTCACCAATCCATTCAATCCCCGAATCCTTCATCGGCGCATCGGGATTCAATCCTTTTGTTACCGCCTGATTGATTATTGCAGTGCGCTCCTCCTTCAGCAGTTCGATGAGTTTTTGTTTTTTTGAGATGAGGTTGTCGATTTCGGTGGTTTTGCGGTCGAGGTAGGCAACAATGGGTTTTTGTTCATTTATCGAGGGTAAAGGAAACGAAAAGTTATCAAATGTATCTTGATACAAATGCAACACCGTCGATCCTGTTTTATTGTAATCAATAAAATTAGCAAATACAGATGAATTAAGTGTCCAATACAAATATGTCGTAAGGTATTTATTGTTTAGTGGTCATGTGACAAAAATTCCACTATTCAAAGTTGCTCGCCCTTCCAGGCCTTGTACAATAGCGACTTTGCCGATACTGCCATCTTTTGTTATTAGCAAGTCATTTTCTTTAAGTTGTATAAATAGATCTTTGTCATAATGCTCCATTGACACATGGTAACAAGTATTCCAATCTATTCTTCCATTTGAAAAATCTGTCCCTGTTACTAGAAAAGGCCCTTGGTTAATAAAATCATTACTATTTAAACCATGCCACCCAACTCTCCCTTTAACATATGTAGAGTGTTTAATTTTTTTAACTTCCCACCCCTCCGGCACCTCCCCAATCCACTCAACCCCGGAGTCCTTATATTTCGGATAAGTCTTCATTATTTACACACCAGCCTCCAGCCTCTTCCGTGCCATTTCAACTGCTTTGTGAAGCTTTTGCTCCAGCAGTTCACGTTTTGGCAGTTCGGTCATGTATTCTGCCACTTTGATGCCGCTATTATCCAGTTGCAACAGCTCTATTTGCTCGCTGGCTTTTCCTGCGCAGAGGATTAATCCCAGAGGCGTTTTTTCGCCGGGTTCTTTTTCGTATTTTTCCAGCCAGCGTAGATAGAACTCCATCTGACCTTTGTGAGCTGCCTTGAACTTGCCGAGTTTTAATTCAATGGCAATGAGCCGTTTCAGTTTGCGGTGAAAAAAGAGCAGGTCAAGATAATAATCTTCATTATCGACTGTGATTCTCTTTTGGCGGGCAACAAACGAAAAACCGACTCCAAGCTCCAAGATAAAGCTTTCCATTTCTCGCAGAATAGCTGCCTCAAGATCTTTTTCGCTATAGGTATCTTTCAGCCCCAGGAAATTGAGAAAATATGGATCACGAAAAACGAGATCAGGTGTTAACTTATCCTCCTCCCGCAAAGCGGCCAAGTCCTTCTTGATTAGTTTATCAGGTTTTTTTGATATGGCGGTGCGCTCATAAAGCATGCCATCAATTTTTTTCCGCAATGTCCGAACACTCCAGCGTTCTATCCGGCACATTTCGGCGTAGAAATCGCGTTGGAGGCCATCTTTGAGAGGGATTATTTCAACAAAATGACTCCAGCTCAATTCTCTCAACAGTGTTGAGACAATCTTCCCTTCAGGGAAAACTTCAGCAAAGCGAACCATCCTTGATAGATTCCTGGCACCAAATCCATTGCCAAATTCCGGAACCAATTTTGCCGACAGTGTCGGCAAAATTTCTTCACCATATCTTGCCCGTTTTTCCTTTAAAATATTCTGCCGAATCCGATTACCGATCTGCCAGTAAAGAATAGTCAAGCTGGTATTAACAGTAACTGCAATATTATGTCGAGCAGCTTCAATAAGCCTGTGGATATCACTGATAAGATTGCCGGGAACAACCTTATTGCCTACTTTAATAATTTGTGTTCCGGTTTTCTTTCTCATATTTCGACAACCTCGCTGATCAGCCCCTCGGTTTGCATTTCAAGTTCAAGAATATCCGCCCGGATTTCTTCAAGACTCCTTAACGGTTTGTATTTGTAAAAATATTTCGTGATATTGATTTCATACCCCTTAACTGTTTTGCTCTCATCAATCCAGGCATCAGGCACATGGGGCAGGACTTCCCGCTCGAAATATTCCCAGATATCTTCCTTTAAAGGCACATTTTCATTGTTCCGCAGTGAAGTATCCGGTTCCCGATTTCCTTTTTTATCTAAACAAATATCCGATGTTTCATCCTGTTTGGACAGGGCCTTTAAAACAGTTTTTTGCATCGGGGTAGGCAATAACAATCCATGTTTTTTGCAATGTTCTTTGAGAATTTCTTCAAACTTGTCTCTGTTCTTATAAATCACAGAGTCTTCCATACTTTTAAGCATGGCAAGAATCTTTTGTTGCAGTTCTTCCCCCTCTTCCTTTTGCTTCAAGCCTGCTTTACCCTTTTTTTTCGGTTTAGAAAGATTTTGAAATGCCTTTTCATTTTCAAACAGGGCTATCCTTTCTTCTGAGGTCTGGAAGTTGAGTCTCAAAGGCCGTTCAACGGTAATCCGGTTGTAGCCGAAATCTTCATTGTCAAAAATTTTGCAAAATTCACCTTCCTCGAAATCACCATAGATTCTGGTTATCTCGTCGATCTGTCTGTCGCTGATCTCATTTCTTTTATTACCCAGGCTCCGGCTCATCTTTTCAAAAAATGAAACAGCATTGACCACCTGGATTTTTCCTTTATGTTCAACCGGTTTCCGGTTTGTTAAAATCCAGATATAAGTAAATATACCGGTGTTGTAAAAAAAGTTGGTCCGGCATGGCAATGATGGCTTCCAGCATATCATTTTCAATAATCCATTTTCGGATTTCACTCTCTCCGCTGCTTGCACCGCCGGAAAAAAGAGGCGAACCATTAAAGACGATGCCAAGCCGTGTGCCGTTGTTGGACGGTTTCATTTTGGAAATCATATGCTGCAAAAACAAAAAAGAACCATCGCTGATACGGGGAAGTCCGGCGCCGAACCGCCCTCCAAAGCCTTTTGTTTCATGCTCTTTTTTGATATGGGTCTGAACCTTT
>JAUWMJ010000097.1 GCA_030613225.1 Desulfobacterales bacterium | reverse complement strand
TATCAAACCGGCCAAAGCAGGAGTCGGTGCTGTAGTCCATGGTCACACCCACAAACCTTCTTCCCTTGAAGACCATAATGGCGTACTCTTTTTAAACCCGGGAAGCGCCACTCACCCGCGTTTCAATAACCCGGCATCTGTTGCCTTGCTTCATGTAAAGGGAAAATCACTGGTCGCACAATTTTTTGAGTTTTAAGGGCTGATAATAACAAGAGTTCTCTCTAATTCAAGAAAAGGAAGTTTGTACTTTTCCACAGTCAAAGACAAATTATACTTGCCAGCAGATTCCAATTCAGATTCGAACAACTTCCCCTTCATGGCAATAATAATCCCGTCTTTTGCCAGCAAGGGCAATGCTTGAAGTATAATTTTATCCAGCCTGGAAAATGCACGGCAAATAATAACATCAAAACAGTTCTTAGCAGGTTTTTCTTTTGCCAGTTCCTCAGCTCTTATTTGGCGGGCATCAATCTCAGTCAATTTAATATTCCTGATTATATGTTTTAAAAAACTAACCTTTTTCCGCGAAGCATCTATGAGTGTAACTAGTAAAGATGGAATCATAATTTTAATCGGAATTCCTGGAAAACCTCCACCTGAACCAATATCGAGTAGTCGGCCATATTCGGGCATAACACGTACTGAAATGATTGAATCAAGAAAGTGTTTAACAGCGACTTCGACCGGATCAGTAATAGTTGTGAGGTTTATCTTCCGGTTCCATCTAATCAGTTCTGTGGCATGGATGGAAAATTGATCTGTTATTTTTCGGTCAATATGAATATTAAGGTTTCCGGCTCCTTCTTCAACCAGCTTTTTCCATTGTTCACTCCCAATATTCATATCAGCTTTTAAAGTAAACTAGTATCCAAGAATTGCGGAACAACTTGAGCGGCAAAGCCGCATAGGATAAAATATCAATTTATTAGCTCATAGCTGATAGCTGACAGCTCATAGCCTGTCCGCCGCAGGCGGATTACTATGAGCTATGAGCTTTGAGCTATAAGCTATGAACTATGTAATGCAAACCCTTCTAATTTCGCTTATATCTGTAATCCCGCTAAAAACCTTTATAATACCGTCTTGCTTCAGTGTAGTCATTCCCTCTTTCTTTGCAAGTGCAAAAAGCTCTTCAGTAGAGGCCTGTCGTTTAACCAATCTTTTAATTCCCGGAGTACCTTCCATCAGTTCATGGATTGCGAGCCTGCCCTTATAACCTGTTCCCGAGCAGACCTCACAGCTTCCGAGGCGTTTTATCGTAAGATCGGATGAGTATTCTATTCCTGTTTTTTCGAAATCTTCTTCTCCGTAATCCATTACAATTTCTTCGAATTCCTCTTTGGGTATATTTTCTTCTTTGCAACAGTTCTTGCACAACCTCCTTACCAGTCTTTGCGCCAGCACACCAAGAAAAGCATCAGAAAAATTAAGAGCATTAAGACCCATGTCGAGCAGACGTGTTATAGTTTCAGGTGCACTGTTTGTATGAAGGGTTGAAAAAACAAGGTGTCCGGTAAGAGATGCTTCTATACCTATGGCTGCAGTTTCTTCGTCACGCATCTCACCTATCATGATAACATCGGGATCTGCCCGTAAAAAAGCACGCATTATCCTCGCAAAATCGAGTCCTATTCTGGGTTTTACCTCCACCTGCCTCAAGCCGGCCTGTGTGATTTCTACAGGATCTTCTGCGGTCCAGATTTTTATATCCGGTTTGTTAATATGGCCAAGAGCTGAATGGAGTGTCGTTGTTTTACCTGAACCTGTCGGGCCCACGGCAAGTACAAGACCATATGGTTTGTGAATAATCTTTTTTAAAACTTCGAGATTTCTTTCAGTTAAAGCCATATCATCTATTTTCAGGGTTCCTGCCTTGGCCAGGATTCTTAAAACAGCATCCTCAAAACCACCTGCTGTCGGGAGTGTTGCAACTCGAAGTTCAAATTGTGGTACGCCTTTGCGGTTGAATTTAATTTTTCCGTCTTGAGGTAATCGCCGTTCAGCAATATCGAGAGAAGACATAATCTTAATCCTTGAAAGAATACCCCTGGCCATAGAATTGGGAACCTTGATATATTCCTGGCATACTCCGTCCAGTCTGAAACGAATATTCGTGGCTTTTGTAATCGGAGACGGCTCTATATGTATATCGGAGGCATTTTTTCTGAAAGCGGCAATGATGCACTGATCCACAAGTTTCACAACCTTGCTTGAACTCTCATCATCATCATCTGATACATCTTCAATATCTTCCTCTTCTTCAAAAGAAACATCCGGGATTAAATCGAAATCATCAAACCCGTCTCCAGTAGTAACCGCTTCACTAATCCGGTCAGTATCGTAAAAGCGTTTTATATACTCTTCAATATCCTCCTTTATCGCAACGGAAAAATTAACCTTGGAAGTATTCAACAAAGTTTTAATATTATCAGTTTTGTTCAAATCCCTCGGATCATCAACCAGAACTTCAACTCCATCCTTATCCCAGCTTAATGGAACCCATCCTTCATTTATTAAAAACGCTTTTTTTAATTTTCCCAGCAACTCGGTAGGTATCGGAAAAGCTTCATCATAGTTTCTGAATTGACAGCCATAATATGCGGCAAAGGATTTACCTATATTTTCCTTACTGATCTGGTATTGACTTGTAAGAACAAATTCAACGCTCTTTCTCATTTTTTTCGACAGTGCAAAAGCCTTTTGAAGCTGGTCTGTTGTCACTTTTTCCTGGCGCAGCAGGTAATCATATTTGGAACCGGAAGAAAGATTGGCCTGGATGGAATCGAGTCCTTTTTTAATTTCAGAATCACCAGGGTCGAGTGCAGCCGCCGCTTTATATAAATCAAGGGCCTGGTCTTTATGGTCTCTCCTTTCCATTTCATTGCCAAAATGATATTTTATGCGAGCCCTTTTCTTTTTATCCAGCTGCTGATCATTAACAAAAGATTCAATCTGTTCTACAGCTTTTGCAGGTGAATAGAGTTTAAGAATAGTTTTTGCAAATTGAGGAAATATTTTTTCAACAGGGTAATCCTGGAATATTATTTTTTTATATTCGGCTGCTGCCTCTTTATGAAGACCCATATCGCTGAAAGCTGCAGCACTGTCAAGAATCGCAGTGTTGCTTTCATCATCAGCCATCATGGTCTCTTTAAACCTTGAAATATCTTCAGCAGAAACCTGATTAGGCTCAGTCTTTTCCAGGTCTGCCACTTCCTGCTCTACTTCGCTAATCTTGGCTTTAATTGTTTTAAGTGTTTGAACGTCCTTTTTAGGAAGGCTTGAAATAATTTGCTTATAAATATCAAGAGATTCATCGTATAATCCCATGGAACGGCAAACATCGGCCTCATTAATTTTTGTTTTTATATCTGTTTTCATTTCTGCCTTTTCATTTTTATTTCTTGAAGAACCGCTTAAACTTGATGGTTTCGTAAAAAGTCAAAAACCACTTTTTACGAAACGTTTTAAGTTTTAGGATTTAGGTTTTAAGTGTCTGTTAAAACAGATAATATCATTAACATAAAACATATAACTTAACACCTAAAACCTGATAAATTCGACTTTTTACGAATTCATCAAACTTCTTTTGCACTTTTTCCTTTTTTAAAGAGACCGGTTAAAGAAGAGTATTTAAGAATTCAGAAGTCAGGAGCCGGAAGTCAGGCTTTTCGTTCAGCCACTACTTAACACCTGTATTATTTTATCCTTTGGGCATTTAGAGTCCACTGAAATCACGGTTGTATTTTTCCCAGGCAGCAAGATTGTATCATTTGATTCACCCTTATCCAGATAGCAGACCTTTAATTTGCCTATGCCAAAAAAATTACCGACACTCGACATTTGGACTGCCCAGTCATCCAAAGAAGGGTCAATGTATATATCTTCCAGCCGGCACTGTGAACCAACCTGTTTTTCAATTTTATTTTTAATATCATCAACTGTATCCGAAGTCTCGACTTCCTGCACTTTTATTTCTTCTACTACTTCTTTATTTTCTTTTCTGTTCTCATCTTTAAGTCGCGCCGCCTCAAGGATTAAAGGCTGCAACTCACTTTCAATTTTATTTTCCATCTTAGGACAAACATTCTGAATTGAGATATTAACTTCTTCCCAGGAAAATATCTTATAAGCGGCGGGCTTACCCTGCAAGTTATTAACTCTGGCGTCAAGCAATTCACCATCCTGGAAAAAGAGAACTCCCTTTTTACCAGTGGATTTATCCACCAGCCTTATGGTGCAGGTCTTTTGTTCCATCTCCATTAATTGCAGAAAAATACCGGATGAAACACTATGAAGAGTCCCGCCATCTGATTCCTTTCTTAGTGTAGCCATTATATCCCTGGCCAGATTCTCAAGCATAAACGGCTTTGCAATGTATCCCACAGCTCCGCCTTCGCGTGCAAGCCTTTCCATATCAGGAGTGCTGTAACCGGTTATAATAATAACCGGAATATCCGGATAATGCTCCATAATATGAGTCAAAAGAGCAAAACCATCCATCTGAGGCATTTTCAAATCAGTAACAACAAGAGAAACTGTTTTTTCCTTTATTATTTTCACAGCGACCGTTCCGTCTTCCGCTATTAATACCGAAAATGTCTCTTTGTATTTGGAAAGCCCATCTTTAAGAGAAAGCAACATTTCCCTGTCATCATCAACAATAAGTACATTTCTTACCATAAAATTTCCTCGCAGTATTTTTTTTACGAAGCCTTATCAATATCCACAATCTTTATTCCTGCCACATATTCCATGGCTTTATATTTTTTAATGTTGCCAATTTTTTTTGTGATATCATTTAGCTTTTTAATCTGTTGATTTATTGAAACTATCTTCTTGCGAATTTTATCATCGGTTTTCAAATCGAATAATACTTCGTCGAGCAGATTATTAATTATCGTAAGCGGCTGATTCATTCTATGAGCTACTCCACCTGCCATCTCAAGAACGCCCTGAAACTTTTCTCTGGTAGAATTGTCTTTTTGCTGTTTTGCACGTTTTGTCATATTTCGGGCAATTCCCTTGATATGATATGCCTTGCCATTTTTTTTGGCAAGGATTCCATTTAATTCAATATAACGAGTATCACCGTTTCTATCTATTACAGGTAGAATAACTTCTTCATGACCAATTTTTAAAATATCGGAAAGAAACAGGAGAAAGAGGACTTTCTGACCAGGCAGTAAAAATTCGGACAATGATTTACCTATTAACTCATCCCTGGGAAATCCTATTACTTCGGTACCTGCCACGTTAACATCGATCAAATTCCCCTGAAGATCAAAAATGATAATACCTTCGTTTTGATTATCTATCATCCCGTTAAGACTTGGTTGAGCTTCTTTTTCTTCTATTTCACCTGTAATATCCCTTACAACTCCATCTATATGTTCCACTGTGCCATCATCGTCCATAACTGCCCTGGCTGTAACAGCACACCAAATCGTTGTTCCATCCTTTTTTACAAATGAGATAGGAAGATCAACCACCCGTCCTCTTTGTAATATGGAATTTACGACAAGGCCCCTGTCTTTTTTATTCCTGTACAGGTTAATCTCAGGGTAGTCCGTCAATTCTGAAACAGAGTTAAAACCGAACAACTGAGCATAAGCCCAGTTGCAATAAACAATTTTTCCTTCAACTGTTGTCCTGTGGATTGCCGCAGGTATGCTGTTAAAAAAATCGGTGTGCCTTCCTTCTGAGCTGGTAATAACTTTTTCAAAAGTTAAATCCGTCATATTATAGCCGGTTCCTCGAGACCTTTGCAGATAAGCGCAGACTTCGAAATGGTACTTTTCGAAGGTCTCTCCACTAATGAGTGATAACATAAATACCCAACCTGAAAATGGCCGGTATTAAAATAATCCGCCACCGTACTTTGGCGAACTAAAAATCAATCCCGAGTTCTTCAATTTTCTTCCCGTATTTATCGGCCCATGATGCCATAAACTTTTTCACTTCAGTGAGTATTCCCAGTTCTTCAGCGAGTTCCTTTGTTGAAGTAATTACGCCATCTGCTAATTCCTTTTCACCGGCCTGCCCGGAATATTTAATTTTCCGATCAGAATACTCAAATTCAGCGGCAAATGGATCAAGAAAAGCATACTTTTCTGCTTTTTCCACAAACTTCTTTCTTAAAATACTACTGAAACCTGCTCCCTTATTTTTTCCGGTTGATACTACTGTCTCGAATACTCCTAGAAATTCTTCTAACATAGCAAGGGTGTCCAGATTGTTAACGGTGACTTGTTCTTTTGATTCACCTGTAACCTTTTCTCTCTTCATGGGAATCCGGCTGACTTGAAAAATTCCACCCGACTTTTTTGTTTTGTCTATTAGAATCTTAAGATTATTTTGTGAAGAATTAGTCTTTTCCCCGCCCCAGGAATAAGAACCACCAATTATTTCGCCATTGCTGATAAAAATTAAGCCACCTTCCATGTCGTCGCCAATTGAAACATCGATATAGCCGGTAAGCTTTTCCGAACTCATTTTTTTTATCAATCCCTCAAGATCTGTAAAATCCGTGCTGAGATCTTTGTAAATTTTCTCCGCAGAAGGCAAGCTGGACCAGAAATACACTTCTTCCTGTGATATCTTGTATATGCTTACGGAATAATTCCGGTCGGACTCTGCTTGTATCAGTTGATCAATCGCTGCGTTGCCGGTCAGCATAGTATCTTTTTCCTGGAAATAACCGTTTAACAGCTCATCTTCATCAAAAAAGATCGCCCCTTCAGCAGAATGTGATTTAAAGAAAACACCGCCCGAACCGATTTCACCCTGAAAATGTTCGAACAGTTTTCTTATATCTAAATAATAAATATTCATATTTTCAATTACAGGCTTTTCTCTGGGAATAATGACCATTATCTTTTGCTCCTTCACTAATTTAGATAGTCTCGTAAAAAGTTAAAAACCACTTTTTACGAAACGTTTTAAGTTTTAGGATTTAAGTTTTAAGTCTCTTTTAAAACAGATAATATCATTAACCTAAAACCTAAAACGTAACACCTGAAACCTGATGAATTCGATTTTTTACGAATTCATCAAATTTAATATCATTTACTTCTATCTCCGCCGACGCATTCGCTCTATGGAAAGACGAATACTATCCTGCATCCTTGAAATTGCTTCCCCTAAATTGCCTATCTCGTCCTCTCCTGCAATGTCTATTTCAGCATCCAGCTCACCCACGCTTATGCGGTTGGCAACTTCAGTAAGAGATTTAATTCTACCTGCCAATCTGTGCCCGTAAAAAGAAACGATAAAACCGATCAGTAAGATAGTGCCTCCGAATATCCCAAAAATAAAATTTCGGGTTATACTTGTCTGTTTCTTTGCCCTGATTTTAAGTAGTTTAACAGGCCCTGTAAATTCATCAACATAGGTCGTAGCAGCAATGATAAATGAAGTCCCCTCAACAGGAGTGCACACCATAAACTTTTCTCTAAAAGAGCCGTCTTTTTCCCACCAAGTATAATATCCTCTTGATTCTCCACCTTCTTTTACTCCGGTATAAACTTTCCAAAAACCGGCAAAACTTTTCCCAAGGGGCTTTTTTAATTTGCTCATATCAATACCGATTATCTTTGGATTAACATGGATCCATGTTTGCCAGACACCTTTCAAATCCGGTTTTTCATAAAGAGCACTATATCCTGTCATTCCCACTTTTTGTACAGCTATTCTTTTAAATTTCGCATCGTAGTTAAAGTCTTCTTTTTTCATGCCGGGATTGGACTCAAGATAGAGAGTACATTCTGCGGCAACCTTCCTTGCGGCATCAGCCACCTTCTCTTCAACCAGGTTTTTAACGATCTTCGAACTTTCTGACGTAAGAAGTGAAGAAAGATTGTTCATCTGCCCTAAATATAGTATATTTGCAGCTATTATTAAAATAATAGGAATAAAAAAGAAAAGCAGAAGCATTTTGCTGCGTAAACCAATAGCCTTTAAATTAAAGCCTTTAGTTTTCTTTATTCTGGCATATTTTCTTTTATTTTTTCGCTTATAAGCAGATGTTTTTTTGACATCGACTTCTTCATCAGGTTCTATGAACGGCGCCTTGGGAAAAGATGTGGTGGGAGTTTCAACAGGCTTTATAACTGTAATTATAAAATCGCACACATTGCATTTAAACTTTGCCTTATCACTTTTAATTTTTAAGGGATCAATATTGTATTTTTTACCGCATTCCTCGCATATTACAATCATTATTATACTCCTTTTTTGTAAGTGTTCACAGCCAGCGCATCTGCGCGCGATCAGGGCAACCAGCATAGCAGACTATAGCTGGTCGCCCTGATCACGCACATCTGCAGCACCTATGAACGCTTACATTTCAAATACTGTGCAACCTTTATCTTCCGAATGGGCGTGAACGGACACCCTTTTTTTATTAAACCCGGCAGCCTTTTAAGTTCAGACCTCGTTATTCACCTTACAAAAATGACCGGAGACCTTGATATACAACGGAATCGCAAAAATATTTGACAATAGGTCGGTCTGGGTTATAAGGTTTACCCGCCTTTGGCGGCGCCATAGGCGACCAGGGTTCAAAGGTTCCCGGTTCAAGGTTAAGTGCTTCGCGCTTTTTCCCTTACCTATTGTTTCCATAGGGTTAATGTGATGGCGGATAACCTTTGAACCTTTGAACCGTGAACCTTTTAACCAAATTCCTTGGCTGTAAACGGAGCTTTCTGTCCAAAATATTACACCATGATACGCTATAACCTACGAGGTCTGAAGTTAATCAATAACCTTTTTCTTTTAATATATTAACCA
>JAUWMJ010000119.1 GCA_030613225.1 Desulfobacterales bacterium | reverse complement strand
ATTTTTCCAACTTTCTTATAACCTAATATTTTATATAACAATTGAGCTTTCTTATTAAAATGACTAACCAAAAGAAATACTCTATTCGCTTTTTTAAACCCAATTTCCTCAAATTTATTAATCAACTCCTTACCAATCCCTTTCCCTCTATATCTTTTCTTTACAGCAATTAGAGATAGATATGAAAATTTCCGGAAACACCCATTATTAATTACGCCCATAAAACCAATACACTTATCATTTTTATTCAATGCAACATAAATTTGTTTTTTGATTATCATTTCCTTTATATTATTCTCAGCTGAGGTATTGGATTTAAAATATGTATCCCACAACTCTGAATGTTTAATACATAGCAGGCAATCACGAACTTGCTCTTTTCTTGCAAATTGTATTTTTATTTCCATAAAGCCCTCTATAAATTTATTAATTTAGTATTGTTGAAGGGCGCGCGTTCTTTTTGTGCGGCCCTCTCCAGCAAGTCGTTATCTCTTCTTTAATTGGTTTCGCTCTCAATAACCGAACGGACAGCACAATATCGGTTACCGCTGAGCCGACCAAGAACATCCAGGCCAAGCCAATCAATTTCTTTTTTGTTCTTCAATAAATGATCTTGCAAATGAACGAGCTGTACCCGTCCAAGAATCAAATTTCCTGCGTTAGGGCCTTCACTAACTGTGACTATACGTTCCAGTGTACATTCAAATGAAATCTTAGCCTCCTGAACACGGTAAGGCTTTATCTTTTTTGCTGGAATCCAATGTATGCCTTTTATTGAATGCTTATCGCTTCCATAAGGCAATGACTTAGCAGAAAACTCCATGATGGAAAGAAGTTCCACTGAAACAATGTTTACAACAAACTCTGGAACCTCTCGAATGTTTATCACTGTGTCTTTCATAGATCCATCTGAACGGTTGACTACAGAGAATGCGAGGATAGGCGGTGACCACGATACCCCGGTGAAAAAACTGAACGGAGCAAGATTAGTTTGGCTATCTTTATTAATAGAGGATACCCACGCAATAGGTCGAGGTATTATAGAACTTGTAAGGATATCATGGGCATGGCGGGGCTCTAAGTCCATCAAGTTAATTTCCATAGTTCAATACTCCTTGTACGATTCTGTGAGATAACACGAAGATCAGCGGCGCTGCTTTTTACGGCCGATGAAGCGATAGGTTGGGCTAATGCTGTTTTCCTTGTATTTGCCTATTTTTTCGTATTCCTCTTTTGCCTGTCATATGCACAATTTCGATCTTGATTAATTTTGTCCTTTTAAATGATTTTTCAATATATTTGATTCCTGCCACTTTATACTTGTTGTACTCATTTACATTTAAGAACTTTTTTAAAAAGGCAATCAGTCCATCCATTTTTTCTTCTTCAAATACCTCTTTAGCTTTTCCGAATATTATAACACTGTTAAAATTTGTGTCGAACCCGTTAAATTTTAAGTTGGATTTATTAAATTCTACATCAGGTATCAGTGGAACTACCCAAACATCTGTTACGCCATTAAAAGATACCTTAGAGCAGTTACCGATGTTATCGAGTTTGTGTCCAACTGTGGCACAATGAAAATACATACTTCCATTATGGTAAACATAATTTAGTGGTACGGCATATGGGTAGCCGTCAACCCCCATAGTGGATAGTGTCCCATATTCTGCCTTCGATAAAATTTCATTACATTCTTCAATAGTTAATCGTTTTTCTTTTCTTCTAATTTCCCTGAACATGAAAAATCCTTTTAAACATACAGTTGGTTATAAGATGTTATTTGATATTAAAGTACGGAGACTTTGCATTCTCGGTTTTCGCATCATAGCTCCACATATCAACTCATCGAGTCGATATCGGCCCAACGACGAAATTCAGTGGTAACGATTGTTTATCACAAATTTGCTGAGAAGCACTGAACAAAGGAAGATGTCAGGTCCTCTTAATAGCACCAATGTTAGCCATCCACTGAAATGCCATGTTCGGTGTTGTCTCCGATTCAATAAAAGCTGCCAAATCCGAAATGGTGTCGAAGATAAAATCCGGTTTTGATGAGGTAAGTTCCTCTCGGGGACCATAACCGTAACTCACCGCTGCGGTCATTATCCCATTCTTTTTCCCGCCAATGATATCATGAGATCGATCACCGACGATTAGAGTAATTTTTGGATCAAGGTTCTCAGTATCAAGAATATGAGCTACAAGTTCACCTTTATCCGATAAGTGGCCATTAAGTTCACTTCCATAAACAGCATCGAAAAATGGAGTGAGGTTGAAATAGTCAAGAATTTGTTTTGCGAACACTTTGGGCTTGGATGTTGCCAAAAAGACACAAATCCCTGCTGCCTTTATCCTTCGAAGAGATTGAATAACCTCAGGGTAAATAACGTTTTCGAATATTCCGCACTCAGAGAATCGTTTTCGATAATGAAATAAAGCCTGATCGAGCAAAGCGCCATCCTTTGTATTCAAAAGTCGAGAGAAAGAGCCTCTAAGGGGTGGACCGATACACCAGTCGAGTTGATCAATTTCAGGTGATGTCGCACCAAGTTGATCAAGAGCAAATTGAATGCAACGAGTTATACCATCCTTAGGATCTGTAAGTGTTCCATCCAAATCAAATAAAATATTTGAAAGCATAATTTCTCATTCACCGAAGGCACGGGGTCAGTGGCGACGCGCAGCGGCGTCAACTGAATCCCGATATTCGGCATCCGGCTTTAATGATTTGTCAACAACGTGTTGTTGTTTCGATTTAGAGAAACCCAACCGTTCAAAAAATGTATGGGTATCCACTCTGTTTGAACGACTGCGAATCCTAAGTCTCGTTATGCCACGCTGAATGACCCATTCTTCAACTGCCGCCAAAAGGCACCTGCCAATTCCCCGACTACGAAATTCCTTCGTCACTACAAACCCACCTATCTCAGCAAACGGATCCGACTCGACCCGAAAGGCAAGAAACACATGCACCCAGCCAACCACTGTACCATCGGCCAGACAAGCAACCAGAATTGCATGTTCTTTCGAATCGAGGATTACGCCAAGCCGATTGACAGATTGTATTGGTGAAGTTGGATAACCAAGTTCCGTCGACAAGTCAGCAAGTGTCGACGAATCATCCATGGTTGCTCTACGAATATCTACTGCGTCCATCATTCGTGAGGTGTTCCTTTTATGGGCCGAACATTAGATATAGATTTGCAGGGAAAGAATTATCTTCAGCATCTTTATTATAATAATATGATGAAGCGTACGCGGCGCATCTATTCTTGATTGGGGATCTAATGCCATTCCTATCAGATTAACCGCCAAACGCGGTTTGAAAAATACGCACCGAGACACCATCTTTTAATGCATCATCGTGCTGGGCCACCAGATTGTCGACCGCAACCAGGCCGCCATCCGAATTAAAGATTTCCAGACGGGCTAAAAGATCTTTGACTTTAGCACCGTCTGGAATCTCCACTTCAAATCCTTGCGATGGATCGTAGCCGGGATATCGTTGCGGCAGCGTTCCGAATAATTTGACTCTAATCTTCATCTGTCATTGCCTATTCAAAATCAAAGATGCTGTCCAGGTCTTCATCGGTGACGACAAACACTTTATTGTGAGGCGGAAGAGGTTCTTCATAGAAAAACTTGGCCAATCGATCATCCTTATTGGTAAATCCGGCGTTGCGGTTGAATTCCAGTTCCGCTTTCAATACCCGGATCCCGAGGGCCGGGATGTCATCTGCGCCCAGCTGCGTGCCGAGCTTGGCATTGATCATTTTGAGCAGGGCTTCACTGGCATCCGGAGCCGCCAGCGCAACCCCGGCCAGCAAGCACAGTCCTGTGCAGTCCAAAGAAGCCATGGCAATTTGGGCCTCGCGAGACGCTTTTACCTGACCTTCTGCTTCCAGGGGATTGAGGACACCGCCCAGATACGCACCAACCAGGTTACCGGCGGTATGATCTGCGCCCATGGGCGAAGTTGCATAGGTAACGCCGTTGCCCTGCATCCCTCTGGGGTCGTAGGCAGCGATGCTCTGGCCCTTGGCCACCGGCACGCGATGATGATTGAAATGTTTGCCAACAGCTGCCGGGCCGTTTCCAAGAACTTTTCCGATCTCCGTTCCCTTGGCAATTTCCTCCATCAGCTCGATGGCCGCCTGTCCGTCACCAAATTCTTTATAGCCGGCATCCATGGCAACGCCAATCGCAACGCCGGTATTCATGGTATCCAGCCCGATATCATCGGACAGAAAATCAAGCCTGGCAATCACATCCAAATCATCAATACCGGGCATGCCTCCCATGGACCAGATGGTTTCATATTCCAGAGAAGCTGTAACATACTTGCCACCTTCGTCCACAAATACATTTGAGCAATGAATGATGCACTGAGAGCACCCCATATGGGTGGTTTGACCACCACGTTTCTGAATGGTTTCGGCCAGGGCCTCACCGCTGATTTTCTCCCACCCCTCGAAAACACCTTTGGTTGCATTATAACTTGGAAATGCCCCGGTGGAGTTTACGGCCGACACAAGTCCTGCCGTGCCAAGCGCACCAAGCATTTGCCCTGAAAAAGGATGATCCTTTACGGCTTTGGCAAAAACCTTGGCGGATTCTTTAAAGGATTCCGGATCAGCGATATCGTCCGGGCTTTTGCCCTGCCTGCTGATAACAATGGCTTTGATCCCTTTTGCGCCCATGACCGCACCAAGGCCTCCGCGGCCGGCAGCGCGGCAGGGGCGCCCATCCACATCGGAGGTTTGGATAGATGCGGATGCCAATTGATATTCCCCCGCGGGACCGATACACAGTACACCGTTTTTCTCGCCATGGTCCTGGAGCAATCTTTCAACCAGGGCATAGGTCCGCATACCTTTAAAATCATCAGCGGCTTGAAGGGCGGCGTTACCGTTTTGATCGATGATTAGGTTGAACAGTTTGCCTTGCGGTGCCAACCCCTCAACGATAATAGCGGTAATACCCAGTTTACCCAAGGCAGCTGCGACGGTTCCGCCGGCATTGCTTTCCTTGATCGTACCGGTCAGCGGGCTCTTGGCACCAATGGAAATCCGGCTGGTATTAACCAATGAGGTCCCGCTTAAAAGTCCGGGCGCAAAAATAAGCTTGTTCTCAGGCCCCAGAGGATCACATGTCGGCGGCACTTCGTTGTTTATCATTATCGAGGTCAAACCTCTTCCGCCCAGCCCTACATAATCCTGGGGTACATCCTCTACCTTGACCGTCTGTTCACTCATGTTAATTCGTATAAATTGCATTTAAATCTCCCTTTTCAAATTTAATTTAGGACACTGATTGATTCCCGATTATTCAAATTGAAGTTCGGTCGATATATCCGGTGAATTCAAATTGCAATGTTTTATTGCCATTTTTATTGTATTTAGTGCCTGAACATAATTTATCGCAAATTAACGGCTTTTACACTTTACGTTTAGTCATTAGTTAGCTTGTTTTTCCATGGGAGTTCTTCAGGAGATGCATTATTCCATTCTTCAATTATTCTTTGTGCTTCCGGAAAGTCTGTCTCAGAAACCCGAATTAAGCCCCAACCATATTGAGATTGGAAAAGTCCATCATATGCAGTATCATGAAATGATTTTATTTCTGCATATATTCCATGTTCCTCTAAAACCGATTTGATTACATTTGCTTCTGCTTCGTTCTCAGGTTTCATTAAATTTTTCATGGTTTGATTTTCCATACTTTCAAAAGGATAACATTAGATATTGATTCGCTGCGAAAAAATTTCAGCTTTTGGAAAAAATGAATATAAGCAAGATCTGTGCAGCGATTATTCGACTGCGTAACAACTTCACCCTTTTAAATAGCATATCCAATTGAATATTCAACAAAAAAAATATTTGATTTCGTACAACTCAGTTTTTTGATATAGGTTTTTCTAAACTGAAAATGCGAAACGTTGGCAAGACTTCCGTGTCGGCAGTTCGATTCTGTCCCTCGGCACCAGTAATATCAAAGAGTTTATATTAACCATAAATGTAAGCCCTTTTTTTTGTTAGATTTGTCCAGCTCCTGTACAGCAAATTAATTTTTAAATTCCGCTTCCTTCTCCCCATTTTTTACTGCCTGAAAAACCCACCTTAAAGCGCACCGCAAAAAAGAAGGAAATGTCACCAAAAAAAATCCAAAAAAAAATCCAAATATTGACAAGAGACAAGCTTCGAATTAGAATAAGAATATTGAATATATAATACCGAGTTAATTCTATAAGGAATAACGATGAACAAAGGCGAATCACAAAGCTTGCCGGACTACAAAGACCCTCCGGTTATTGAAGTTGTATGCGGAATTAGCTTCGAGACAATCGAAAAATTTAGAGGACCGCATTTAGGATTATTTTGGCAGAAGGTGCGAAAAAAATTCCCTGTATGTGAGCATGCCCAACGTTTAGAAACTATTCCCCCAGAACTTGATTTAAAGAACTATTTGCCAAGGATGTGGTTCATTAATGAAGATAAAAATATGCTGATCCAGTTACAGAACAACAGGTTCTATTTTAACTGGCGCAGGATGCAGCAAGAAGAAGCCTATCCTCGTTACGATACCATTATCAAAGCCTTTAAAACTAACCTTGAAGTCTTTCATAAGTTCCTTGAAGAAGAGAATCTGGGATCAGTTAAACCCATAAAATGCGAACTTACATATATCAACCATATACCAAAGGGAGAAGGATGGGAATCTTTAGGGGATATAAATGTGGTTTTTCGGGATTTTACATGGGCCTCAAACGAACGATTTCTTCCTCCTCCGGTTGCCCTTGGGGGACAAGCCCTTTTTGCTCTGCCTAAAGACAATGGACGACTGAATGTAACACTTCAACACGGGGAGCGTAAAATCGATAAGCATCCTATGTTGATACTACAAATTACCGCCACGGGACTCGGGGCAGATAAATCAAATGATGCGGTATGGGAATGGTTTGAAGTTGCTCACGAATGGATTGTTTGTGGTTTTACTGATTTAACAGGAGCAACAATCCAAAAAGACATTTGGAAGCGTATTGACGTAAAATAGGCTAAAAACATGGAGGACATATTGAATAGTTTTCAAGAAATCGAATTTGATGAGTTTTTTGCTGCAAAAACTCTTTGTAGTTCTGGCACATGTCCAAATTTAGCAAATATCCCGCAAATAGAAGCGGCTGCTTACGAACCCTCAGAGTATCACTCGCGATGGTCGGACGGGTTTATAATTGACGGGATTATAATTCTGAAGGAAAGGGATTTAGGCACACCTGTAACGCTTAAAGCCCATTCTGCCGATCCCATAATGCTTGCTACTGAGAGCCCGTTCGATGAACTTGACGATAAGCTGACAAGTGAGGAGAAGATCGAAAAACTGATTGATTATGTACGAGGAGGATCGAAGATCCAATTCGCCCAAGAGCTTGCAGTTAAGCTGAATTTTTTAAATGAGGTTGTTAATGAAGATCCTGATGAAGATTCAATCTCAATTGATTCAATGAGAAGCTTTATTAGCTTCCTGCAAAATACGACAAACTTGAAATGCCCAAACGTTGCTCTGACACCATCTAACGAAATTCATGCCCAATGGCGAACGGCACCAAATCGTCACTTTGCTGCTGTATTTTTACCAACGGGAGAGACACGGTTTGTGATTTTTACACCAAATTCTAAAGACCCGGAAATGACTGATAGAATATCGGGACTTACCTCTGTAGACTCACTTCTTGAAACCGTACAACCTCATAAAGTTCTTGAATGGGCTTCCCAATGAAAGGAGATCCGTTACCTGGCAAGGATCATATTTCCCGTTACTGTGCCCCTAAAACTGCACCAGACGGCCAACCGACGGGAGCTTCATTCATGCCTCGAAAGGGCGAAGAATTTTTATCCGTTAATTGGATGGAGCACTTCGGAAAAACAGGTCAAAAGGCGCAGATAGCTAAAATTCGTGAACATATCGAGTTGTCATTG
>JAUWMJ010000345.1 GCA_030613225.1 Desulfobacterales bacterium | reverse complement strand
GTGGAAAACCTGATTCAAGCAGATCTATATTTACATAAGCGCATGTTTTGTCTGAGTATTTAATATGAAGTTTTCCTGAATCCGTATATTTGCCTATAACCGTGCTTTCAACCGCATGCTTTTTCGAAAGCTTAAAGAATTGATCTATATCATGTGGCTTTACAGCTACAGTCATACGTTCCTGTGATTCGGAAACCCAGATCTCCCACTGGTCAAGTCCTTCGTATTTTAATGGAACCTTTTCAAGCTCAACTATGCATCCGCCTGAAAATCTTGCCGATTCACCTATGGATGCCGATACCCCTCCGCCACCATTATCGGTAATAAAGCTTATTAAACCTTCATCCCGTGCTTCCAGTAGAAAATCGTGCATTTTTTTCTGGGTGTATGGATCACCGATCTGGACATGACCTGCCGGTGTATTCTCTGAAAAGGTTTCTGATGAGGCTGTCACTCCGTGGATTCCGTCCTTGCCTACCCTTCCCCCGCACATAATAATCAGATCGCCGGGAGATGTCCGTTTATTTTCAGCAGGATTCCCCTTGATCCGTGCCGGCATTATTCCAACAGCAGTAACAAATACCAAACATTTTCCAAGGTAACCCGAATGAAAAAGAACCTGGCCAAAGGTTGTTGGTATGCCGCTTTTATTACCGCCGTCACGCACCCCTTCTATAACCCCGTCAAGCAGGCGTCTTGGATGAAGATGTGGTTTAAGATCACCGTCATAATCTCTTGGCCCGACACAATAACCAAAACTGCCCATTATAAGTTTCGAGCCCTTGCCTGTACCCAGCGGATCACGATAAACGCCTACAATGCCTGTAATGGCACCGCCGTAAGCTTCCAGGTTGGAGGGAGAATTATGGGTCTCACCAGTAATGACGTAATAATTTTCACTGTCAAATCTCCCGGCACCTGCGTTATCCCATAATACCGACATTACCCAGTCTTTTTTCCCTTTTAATTTAAGTGTTGGAGACTCAATACAGGTTTTGAAAAGACTATCTATAATTTCTTTCTTTCCGGTCTCAACATCGGAAAAGTTAAATAATCCTCTGAATGTATTGTGGTTGCAATGATCGCTTCTTGCCTGGGAAATATATTCAAGTTCTATATCGGTAGGATCTGACAAGCCTACCTTTTTCCTTGCGGCCCGGACATCTTTGTCCAGAAAATAGGCCCTTATGGTTGGAATATCATTTGGATTTAAAGCAAGGTTCCGTTCATCACTAATCTTTTGAAGTGAAGCATCGCTGTCAATGGGAATCGAAACAACCGTGGGCGTGTGATCGAGTTTGACTTTAGGTATTATATAACCGATACCTGTTTTAGGGTTCCATCTTTCCTTTGTAAATATTTTTGTCTGCTGGATTATGTCATTGGCTAAAAGTTCACCGGCAATTTTATCCGTGTCTTTGGCGGTGAGGCCTCTTCCCTTGACACAATATCGCCTGGACGTGTAGACCGCTTCATCTTTATCAAGCTTTATTTCCAGAATATCCTCAATTGCCTCTACAGCCGTACTCCCCGGATTATCCCTTACTCCGGGTCTGTACCCGACCCAGATGGTCCAGTCAAAATCAATATCAAGGGGCTCAAAAGATGAAACTTCAGTTACAGGATTTGTAAAAATTTCATGCTGTATGGCTTTGAGCTGATCGGCGGAAAAGTCGGCATCAATGGTAACAATATTTACAGTACGAACATCTTTTAGTTCAAGCCCAAAATAGTTTTTGGCCTTTTGGCGGACGCCCTCACCTAATGCATCAAAGAGTTCGGGTTTAAGTGCTATTTCAAGTCGGTGTGGCATGATAAAAATTGATTGTTGGAGCAAATTATAAATACAGATTTATTGGTGAACTAAAAGCTTTCATCACGAAAACACGAAATTATGAAAACACGAAAAAGAGAAAGTCTTTGGCTTTACGAGTTCATTAAAAATAATTTGCATGAGCCAGTTTTAAAACGTTTCAGTTTGTTCAAGTCGAAGATCCCGGACTTTGAGCCTGACGCAAAAATTGGGCAGATAAGCGCAGACTTCGAAATGGGGCGTTTTGCAATTGGCTCACATACTTATTTCGTGCTTTCCCTCTTTCGTGTTTTCGTGATAATAATATAAAAAGACAGAGCTAAGCGATTCCATTTTCAGTTAAAAAATATACGAGCTATATCGTTATAAAAAACAAATATCATAAGCATTAACAGTATGAACATTCCAGCCTGCTGTGCCACTTCACGCACCTTTACACTTACAGGACGCCCTGTTACCGCTTCTATAAAGAAGAAAAGCAAATGTCCCCCGTCCAGAACAGGTATCGGTAGGAAATTGATTATGGCAAGGGTTATACTTATAATCGCAATAAAAAACGATAAGCTGGCTACCCCTTTCTTTGCATAATGACCGGCCATCTGTGCAATCAGAATAGGGCCTCCTATTGTCTTTACAGACTCTGTTCCCTTAACCAACCTGGCAATACCTGTTACAGTCCTTTTTGTCCACTTCCATGTTTCGCTTATGCTCTCTGAAAAGGCTTGAAAAGGATTCAGCTTTTTTACAAATCCATCGCTTCCGCTTCCTATCCCTATGATATAGCTTTTTATCTCTGCGCCAAATATCTTGTCGATTTTAAGTTCAGGTACAATAGGTACATCAAACTCAGATTCTCCGCGACGCACTGTCACTTCAATTTTCCTGCCATCACTTAATGCAATCAGATGAGCCATCTCTTCCCACATTTCAACACGGGTACCATCAATAGCAACAATCATATCCCCTTTCATAAGCCCGGCTTTTTGTGCTGGTTTTCCGTCCAGAACGGAACCGATCGATGGCTTTAATATAAAGATGCCGTATATTTGAAACATTACAAAAAATATCACAGCTGCCAGGAGAAAATTAAAAAATGGTCCTGCTGCAACAATTAAGATACGTTTAAAGACATGCTTGTGAGTAAAAGAGAGCGGTATATCCTTGGGATCAATTTCGGCATCAGGCTCTTCCCCCACCATCTTGACATATCCCCCAAGAGGAATGGCTGATACGCGGTAATCCGTAATGCCGATTTTTTTTCCGAAAACTCTGGGCCCGAATCCTAATGAAAATTTCTCAACACCAACACCAAATAACCTGGCGACAAGAAAATGACCCAGTTCGTGGAAAAATATGAGTACCCCTAAAACAATTATAAATGCAAATAAGTTTGTGGTCATGATAAAATATATTCCTTATTCCATTCATCATCCAGTTTTAGATAATCGTATTTACATAGTTTTACAAAAACTGAATATAGATATTAATTTGTGTATTACTTTAACTTTTTAATAAAAATCAAACTTACGAGTTTGTTTTGAACCGCAGAATATCGAACAAGGAATTATGAATGTCGAAGTAAGGTATTCTATCATTTTTAATATTTAAAAGATAGACTTGTCCGCCGGTTTTGTGGCGGAGCACTGCGATTCCACACTTCGTCATTCGAAATTTCTTGTTCGATATTCGACCTGCCCGCCAGTGCATTTTTGTATGAATTGCTTTGGCCGCTCTTAGCTATGATATTTGAGTAAATAGACACTAATTCACACAAATGGCAATGGCAGGCGGGTATTCAATTAGTGTTCTCTCGAATCAGCAATATCTCAACTTATCAACTCACCTGCTATTTTCCTAGCCCATCCGTCCGCTTCAATAATATCAGACAGAGTCGGATTTGTGACAACATT
>JAUWMJ010000350.1 GCA_030613225.1 Desulfobacterales bacterium | reverse complement strand
GCTACTGTGTCATGTGTGGGTAAAGGATAGCTCTTGACGGAAGAGGGCTGGGGTAAGGGTGAATAAGGGGAGCGGTAGAGTCTTTACTTTTTCAGTATCCGGGCCTGGCCATCAAAAAGGCAGCCTTTGGCAACCGTGATTTTGACCGCATTGATATCGCCTGTCATTCGGCCGTTCGACCTGAGTTCTACATGGTCTGCCGACTCAATATTGCCGTTGATTTCTCCTTCAATGATAACCCTTCTGGCATTGACTGTTCCTTCAAGTCTTCCTGTTTTTTCAACCCATACCATTCGTTTGCAGTCGATTTCTCCTTTAAAATAGCCGGATATACGGAGGGTGTCCTCTCCTTTTATCTTACCTGTGAAACGCGTATTTGATGCGATAGCGGTTACTGACGATCCCACTTCGTCTTCAAGCACTTTCTCATCTATTTTTATAAAATTGCTTTTATTTTTTTTTAAAATCATCTTGTATCCTCCAGCATCCGGTTTTGCAATTTATCACCTGTTAGCTTATACCCAAACGCTGCAAGCGTCAAGTTCGCCGGATATTTCCCGGATATTTCATTGACGAAGACTCAATGATACGCTATTCAAGAATAAATAGTATTACGGAGCCGCCTGTGAATAACAATGAATTTATTAAGAGTTTATCTGAGAGGACAGGTCAATCGCAACGTGAAACCAGACGGTTATTAGGCCATATCACTGAAATCTTCCGAAAAACGATAGATGAAGATTTCAGATTCACTATACCCAGGCTCGGTACCTTTGGGACCCGTATACGACAAAAACGGAAAGCCTATAATCCACACCTTAAAAAGTATATGATGCTGCCACCAAAGCGAATCGTATCTTTCAATACAAGTTCCATCCTCAAGAATAACGTAAAAGACCGGAACCATGAAAAAAAATGATAAGATAACCTTTTCGGATTTGGTGGAACGTATTGCTGATGAGGCAAAAGTATCGAAAAATGTGGCACGCAGCTTGCTCAAAGAAATGCCAGCCATTATCGATGACAGGCTTCGGCATGACGGCAAGGTCAGAATCAGCGGTCTAGGGATTTTTCAGCTGAAATGGAGAGCCGCCAAAACTGGCAGAAATCCACAAACCGATGAGCCGATTGAAATTCCCTCACAAAACCGGGTTATTTTTAAACCGGCGGCAGATTTGCGAAGATTTATAAACCGGAACTATGAGAATGAGCGCCATGAATATATTGATGATATTAAGGATATTCCAACGTTTCATTCCGAAAAAACGGCTTCCGGCAAAAGATTGTCCACCATTAAGTGGGTGGGTTTGCTAATTGTGCTTATGTTGCTCATTTGGCCCGGTATTTATTATTTATTCAAACCCTCTTTTAAATCACCCGCCGGGGTCCAGAAAAAGACACAGCATTCGGCTGTAAAAGTCTCAGATCAGTATGCTGAAGAATTGCTTCTAAGTGAAAAATCAGATAATCCTCCTCTAGGGTCGGGTGTTTCATCTATTGTTTCATCGGGTGTTTCATCTGGCCCGGCAGACAAGCCCGGATGTACACAAGCTGTTATAAAAGGAGACACGCTTTGGATGATCTCAAAAGCGTTTTATGCTGATCCATACCTGTGGCCCAACATATTCCGGGTCAATCTCAGTGTTATAAATGATCCTGATGTGCTTAAAGTAGCTACAATAATCTATGCACCGCCCCTTGAGGGTACGGCTGAAAATATGACCCCAAATGATATTATGAACATTGCCGATGGCTATTTTCAAGTATATTTGGCCTATAACCGGCTGGGAAAAAAGAATGCTCCCCTTTTTCTGCATGTGGCCCGGCAGTTCAATGTACAGAAAGTATCCGTCCAAAATCAAAAACCAATCACGAAAGCCCGAAAAGACGAAAACACGAAAAAGAATTAGGGGAAAAGGATGTTTCGTGCTTTCCTTCTTTCGTGTTTTCGTGATAAAAAATAAAATCAGGCATGATTCCACAGTATAAAAGCATG
The DNA here is from genome assembly GCA_030613225.1 of Desulfobacterales bacterium. The sequence goes on along the minus strand of JAUWMJ010000350.1, from coordinate 1,605 downwards.
AAAACCGAATTTCCAATTTCTAATTTCAGTGAACGCTTACATAATATAACGACTATTCGGATTTACTGAAAACTGAGGATCATAAAAGGAGAATTTATGAAATTCGAAGCCCAAAAAAAAGAAACCGTCATTTTAAATCCTGTCAAGAATATGGAACAGAGATCGATTCCGAGTGAAATACGCAAAGATCCCCTTACGGGCAGAAGTGCACGAATCTGCCATTTCATGGAACTTAAATGGGAAAAACCCGATTTTGAAAAGCTTATTGCCGGAACGGAAAAATATTGTCCCTTTTGTCCGGATAAAGTAATGAAAGTAACCCCTCTATTTCCCGAAGAGATCGTGCCTGAAGGTCGAATGGTTTCTGACGACATGGTTCTTTTTCCAAATATTGCACCTTATGACAGTCTTGGTGCAGTAGCAACCCTGGGCAGCCGTCACTATATCCCCATGACGGAAATTAAGCCTGAACGTATTGCAAAGGCATTTCGTCTTGCCATGGATTTCTTTAGCAGAATCCACAAGATCGGACATCCTGAATCGGTCTATCACATTATTAACTGGAATTACATGCCTGCCTCAGGAAGCTCCTTGATTCATCCCCACCTTCAGGTCTTTTCCACATCTTTTGCGCCTAACCTGATGCGGCAAGAACTTGAAGCAGCACAAACATATATGAAGAAAAATCAAACAAATTACTGGGATGATCTTGTTAAAACGGAAAAAGCAAGCGGGAAACGATTTTTAGGCACAATTGGCCGCAGTTCCTGGCTCAGTGCATATGCGCCTATGGGAGTTGCCGGCGATGTTCTGGCAGTGGTGGATGGCGTTCGATCCACCCTTGAACTTACTGATGACGATCTCTCAGACCTGGCAAAGGGACTCACCAAGGCCATGGCTGCCTATGATAAAATGGGTATTTACAATTTCAACATGAATTTTTTCACAGGCAAAGAAACCGATGATTTTGCGCGATTTCATCTGCTGTTTTCTCCCCGGACTTTTTTCAACCAAGCATTGGGGACTCCCGACATAGGTGCTCTAAGAAATCTTTTCAACGAAACCCTTTGCATGGCTTTCCCCGAGGATATAAACGAGATGCTTAAACCGGAGTTTTTATAACCATGAATAAAAATGAGCCAGTTTCAAAATGTTCAATTTTGTTCGAGATCAAGGAAGGCGATCCGCCTGAGGCGGATTAACCACAGGAATACATGGAGTATTTCGAGGATTAAAATTTGAGCCTGACGCAGATATCGGACAAAAGGGGACGTTTTGAAATTGGCTCAAATGTCTAATTATGCCATCCTATTACATTGTTTAAACAGTATCTGCAATATAAAATAAAATCAATAACATTTTAGCACACAGGGATCTCAGCCTTTAAGCTTTCCTTTTATCTTCCTTAAATACCGCATCCTTTTGTACCTTAGTATAAGGTCGACCCATGTGCTGAACAGGGCGGCAAGATCCTCATTACTCCCTTTTGCTTTTTCGTGTAATTTCTTTTCAACTCCTGCAAGTGCCCTGGCAAGATCCTGCCTGTCGGGTTCACATTTCAAAAGGTGTTTATAAATTTGGGCCGCTTTTTCATAATGACCCTGG
>JAUWMJ010000111.1 GCA_030613225.1 Desulfobacterales bacterium | reverse complement strand
ATCGAGGTGGATGAAAAAGAGGACGTAAAACGTGACCAACCCGTTTAAAGTCCAGACTTCCTCGGTAAAGAAATCGGCAGCCCATGTAACATCCATATGAGATTGTATGAACTTTTTCCATGACATACCTTTTTTGTCTGGAGCAGGAGGGAGACCATGTTTTTTGAGAATATTCCCCACAGTATTTGGACAGACCTTGTATCCTAACTTTTTCAACTCCCCGGCAATTCTGTGATATCCCCAGGTATTTTCCTCAGCCAGTTTTACCACAAGCTGCTCTGTCTGATTGTTTTTACCCGGGCGTCCCTTTCTTTTTGGTGTATTGTCATAGGTCCATTTCTTTTGTTTCATACGTCTATGCAATTTTAAAAGCGTCTCCGGTTTGACGATGGTGATAACCTCGGATAGACGTTCCCTGATGCGTAAGCCATACTTTATCAGATCTCTTCTATCTTTGTCGCATATAGGTACTCGTTTACCAAGCTTGCTTCTGAGAATCCTGTTTTCATGCCTGAGGAAGTCATTTTCCATAGCCAGGTCCCGGCCAAACAATTTTTGTATTCTAATTATAAGAGGTTCTGCTGAGTTTGTGATCGTATTTTCCATAGCAAAAGGATATACGCAATGTACATATAAAATGAAATAAAAAATATGAAGCTGTTAATAATATTTTCTTGTTTAATATATCAATTATTGATATATATTATTTATGTGGACAGTCAATCTTATCGGAAAAGCCCGGAAGAACTGCAAAAAGGTTCCTATGAACATACAGGAAATATTTCAAGTTCTTTTAGCAGAAATAAAAATTGCCGGACCAATACGAAACCGGTGGCCAAATTACGGAAAAATATCAGGGAAAAAAGATTGTTACCACTGCCACTTGCAAAAAGGAAAAACAACTTATGTGGCTGTTTGGAAAGTAACCGACAAACCCCAAAAAATTGTCGAGGTGACTTATGTTGGAACCCATGAAAAAGCCGAATACAAGCGGTTATGTTAGCTTCAGCTTCCGTATTTCAGCGAAACAGGCAGACAAAGCCAAAAAAGCACTTATTTCAATTGGAGCTGAGGATTTAAAGGAGTCCATTTATTGGGAAGACATTTTTCCCGATTTTGGTTCGAGTGTAGCCTTAAAAGGCTCAAGGAAACGGGAGTGCATGACTCAAAAAGAGTTAGCAGATCGCATCGGTGTTAAGCAGGTTCACATTTCTCAGATGGAGAACGAAAAAAGGCCTATTGGAAAAGCAATGGCCAAAAGGCTGGCCAATGTTTTAAATGTGGATTATCGTATTTTTCTCTAACCACCATAAACATGTTTTCCTGCCAAGAATCCGCCCTTAAGAGTGTCCCTTGAATTCCTTAAATCCAGGATAGAGGAATATCTTGATCAAAACCAGCCCTGTAGTGTGCAAAAACTCATCCGTCGTTAAGTGACCGAAATTTAGATGATTACGCTGAATGATTGGTGGATTTTCGTCCGTTTATGGCACGCAAGATGAAAATACACAGTTGATTTGGATGGTTGTATTGCAAAGTTGCAGATTTTTCATTGTTGCTGAAGATGTGGCGGAAAAGGTCGGATTGAGATTTACTGTGTAGCAGGAATAGAGAAAATGAAAAAAAGACCGATCTGATATTACGCAGCTTCTTTGTCGATATAGTAGTGATTAAGAAAACCACCGAGAGATGATTTACAGCGGATATTTTCCGGGGCTGCCTGTTTTTCCGGGTAAGCAAAGTTAAGGGGAATTACATTGCATATTCCCTGGTGCGGCCTCTAATTGTTGTGATGCTGCTCAATGCATTTAAGCATATGGTGCAAATGCCGTTCACCGAGCAGAATCATATTGTTAAGAGTCTCCCTTGCTTCCCGAACAAACCTTTCGGCGAATGCATTGCACATAGGTGCATGTGGAGGTGTCCTGACGATTTTAATTCCTTCTGATTTGATGACATGATCAAAAGGCAGGAAGCTGCTATCCCTGTCATGAACTATATAGCGACATTTTCCATTGATTTCGTCAAGGAACATGGAAAAGTTTCTTGCCTGTTGAGATGTCCATATGTAAGCCGGGTTTTGGGTGCAACCGGCAATGTAAACCCTTCGAGTCTCGAGGTGGATGAAAAAGAGGACGTAAAACGTGACCAACCCGTTTAAAGTCCAGACTTCCTCGGTGAAGAAATCGGCAGCCCATGTAACATCCATATGAGATTGTATGAATTTTTTCCATGACATACCCTTTTTATCTGGAGCAGGAGGGAGGCCATATTTCCTGAGAATATTTCCAACAGTATTTGGACAGACCTTGTACCCTAACTTTTTCAACTCTCCTGCAATTCTGTGATAACCCCAGGTGTTTTCCTCAGCCAGTTTGACCACAAGCTGCTCTGTCTGTTTGTTTTTACCCGGGCGTCCCTTTCTCTTTGGTGTATTGTCATAGGTCCATTTCTTTTGTTTCATACGTCTATGCCATTTTAAAAGCGTCTCCGGTTTGACGATGGTGATAACCTCGGATAGACGTTCCCTGATGCGTAAGCCATACTTTACCAGATCTCTTCTATCTTTGTCGCATAGTGTTATTCGTTTACCAAGCTTGCTTCTAAGAATCCTGTTTTCATGCCTGAGGAAGTCATTTTCCATAGCCAGGTCCCGACCAAACAATTTTTGTATTCTAATTATAAGAGGTTCTGCTGAGGTTGTGATCGTATTTTGCATGGTAAAAGGACATACACAATGCACAGTTAAAAGGGAATCAAAAACTATCGTTAAGACAAAAAGGCATTTGAAATTATGAAAATAAATATGTAATAAATCCTGGGGTCAGGTTGAGTGGTTTGATGTGAGCCTTGCTTTGCGTGACACTAATTTTATTTGTAAATCGCAACCAACAGCTTCAGCATATTTGCGGAGCGTTTCAATGGATGGCGAATGCTTTTTACTGCCTCCTCCTGATTCTAATCGGGCGACAGCAGGAGTTTTAGTGCCCATTCGCTCAGCTACATCTGATTGAGTTAGTCCGGCTTTGTTTCGTGCTTTTAATAGTACGTCAAATACAGAAAACTCAGGCTCCAGGATATCGTATTCTTTTTTGAAAGCAGGGTCTTGCATCCATTTATTAATCATTCCATCATGGGTTTTCATGGCAAACCTCCTTTAATCTTTGACGAGCAATTTTCAATTCCTTTTGCGGGGTCTTTTTGGTTTTTTTAATAAATGCATGTAAAATAATTATTTTATTACCAACAACTGTGCAGAAAAAAGCACGCCCAATACCTTCTTTCCCCCTGGCCCGGATCTCATATAGACCGTTGCCCATCGTGCGGGTAAATGGCATTCCCAGATTTGGTCCGTATAATTTTATCCTATCAGTTATTCTTGCGTAAAAAGCTCTAATCCCAACCGGCCAATTATCTATGATTTTACGAACATTTTCACTGAAATAGGTAATCTGCCATTCCATATGTCAATATTAACATATTTGTTATATAAGTCAAGAGGAAGATATTCCCAAGCATTTCTCCCTTTCAGATACTTTGACAATACCCCATCCTATCTTGTACGTTAAATGGGGGACGTTATGTTGCGAGTTTAGTTATGTTGTGAGTTTTTAGATATACTTTCCGGATTTTTAAGTAAATATATTTTCTTTGGATTTTATTTTTATACTTGAGTTATCATCAGAATACAAAAGAAATTCTTATGGGTTCAAATGTCATAACCTCCTAAATAAGAAATCGTGTGACAATGAGTAAGAACAATTAGCCCCTCAGCTTTATCCTCCTCCATATTTTAATTTCTTTTACTTCCTTATCAGATCTTATTCTTCTGCAATAGACCAAACATGATACATTTTTGCCTTTATGGTAAAAAATACCATGAAGACAATGATTAAATGTGCCAATTGCGGCAGAATCGTTTTTGCTAACCCCCGCGTAAAAAGCCAGAAGTACTGCAACAGAAAAGTCTGCCAGCGTGTCAGAAAAAACAAATGGAAACAAAGTAAAATAGCATATGATTCTGATTATAAAAACGATCAAAGGGATTACCATAAACAGTGGATTGAAAAGCATCCCGGATATTATCGGCATTATCGAAAACAGCGCCCGGATTATTGTGATCGAAACCGTGAATTACAGAAAAACAGGGATAAAAAACGCCGATTGAAACGATCTTACAAAAGAGACGCGTTAAAGCATTTTTCTGATATCAAACCAGGTACTTATAAGCTCATACCCTTCAATAAAAAAAGAGACGCGTTTAAAGGACAAATTGTTGTCATTCCAAGATGTTAAGTGTTTTTGTCAAAAAGCTTGCAAAAGGATACTCGATAGCTTTTCTTAAAAATTGGTTATAAGGTGGCCGGCAAAGGAGATAAATCATGATAAAAACAAAAATACTTTCTTCTAAAAGAGTGCGCAGGATTACCGGCAGTTTTGCATTTATCGAACATCGGTTTTTACGTGACGGATTCTGGGAGAGTCTTAGCCGCCATGAACTATTACTTTACTTGTTTCTTATACTGGTGGCTGATCGGAACGGAGTCTCTTATTACAGTTACGATAAAATTTATTCACTTTTAAGGATATCAGCAGATGGATACCTGGCTGCCAGGAATGCTTTAATCGACAAAGATTTAATCGCTTTTGACGGCTATTTTTTTCAGGTACTCTCTTTGCCGGAAAAACCTGTAAACCAGCCTTTAAGACTTCTTACATCCCGGCAGCAAATGGAAAGATATGATCCGGCCACGATACGTAATCTTATCTGCCGGTCACTTAAGGAGGACTGAACATGGTTAAGCGATTAGAAAAAGCCGTCAGTGATTACCTGTTATGGATGATATCCGCTGATTACGCTTCTGGTACCATCAGAAATTATGAAAACGCTTTAAATCATTTTCAAGAATTTATAACCCATCGAAAAACCGAATGGAGCGATATTTTCACCCATAACATGTTAACTGCCTTTCAAATACACAGCGGTCTTTCTCATACATCTATGGCCGTGAGAGGCCTTAGCCGTTATCTTTGCGACCGGAAAATAATAACAGCTCCGATAATAAAGCCCTTTGAGCGATTGCCGGATATCTATGAAGATTATCTGATTTATTATGAAAAGATAAGGCATGTTCATCGTTCCTCAATTGTTCAAACCAGAAATGTTCTATCTGCGTTCAATGATTACCTGTCAAAACAAGCAATTGATCTTTACGCTGTAAAGATTGAGCAGATAGACGATTTTCTTGCTGAATTTAACGCTCGCTTTATGCCGTCAACCTGCCGATACAACCGCTCTTATCTGCGCGGGTTTTTAAGATACCTGTATTTTTACCGCAAGATTCTAAAAAGGGATTTGGCCCCTTTGATTGTCGGCGCCCCCATATTCGCGCAAGCCCAGCCCCCGAAGTTTTTACGATCCAGTGAAGTAAAAGCGCTGTTCGCGGGCCTGTCCACAGGCAGTTGCAAAGAGCTTCGAACTTCGGCCATGGTTCATTTAGGATATACGCTGGGCCTTCGTCCCAAAGAGGTCGGTCTGATCCGGCTGGATGATATATCATTTACCAAAAAAGAAATAAGTCTTCCCGATAGAAAAAGTGCTAATCCCATCAAGCTTCCCTTGCCCGAAATTACAATCAAAGCAATTGCCGCATATATTGTGGGATGCAGACCTGAAAGTGATCACCGTGCACTGTTTTTAACCTTTAATGCTCCTTTTCGACCAGTCACTGCAGCAACAGTCAGCTGCGACATCACGGTTGCCATGCGAAAGATCAATCCTTTATCATCAGCCTACTGGCTCAGACATACATACGCCCAGAATTTACTGGAAAGCGGTGCATCCATTTTTGAAGTCAAACAGATGATGGGCCACGACAACGTTCAATCTACGAAACGTTATCTTCATATCCATATAAAGTTAATGTTAAAGGGGCTGTTTGATGAGACACTTTAAAAGCACTTTAGGCTTATTGCTCAGAGAGTATATAAGCTATCGATGCTCACTTGGCTATACGGAAAGTAATCTGAGACCATGGCTTTACTCGTTTGATCGGTATGTATGTGACAAAGAAGCCGGTCTGGATGACCTGGGGCCTCCATTTTTCCTTGATTTTAAAAAAAGTCTCAAAGAAAAACAGCGAACATTCAATGCAATTTTATTGGCGGTTCGCGGATTTTTTAATTACCTTGTTCGCCGGCAAATCATAGATGAAAACCCTGTAATTGATATTTGTTCGTTTGCTGAAAATGCCTTTATCCCATTTGTATTCTCAACGGATAAAATCGCTAAACTGCTTTCTGTTGTTCAGAGCGCTATTCGAAAAGATCCTATGTATTTTTTTAAGGATTATTCCGTGTACATTGCCATATTGCTGCTTGCCCGATGCGGCATGAGGATCAGCGAACCCTTACGGCTTAGACCAAGCCACTATCGTGACAACGAAGGAACCATATATATTGAAAAGACCAAGTTCAGTAAAGATAGATTGATACCGGTTCCTAAGACTGTCATCAATGAAATGGGTAATTATCTTTCCGTACGAAAAGCCTTTATCCAGGATCAAACCACATATCTTTTGCCCGGACAAAACGGCCGTACATTATCAACCAACAGGATTTACAAGGCATTTGGCCAGGCCGTTAAAAATATCGGTATTAATCAGCCCAGGCGAGTTATCGCCAATACAACCTTTGGAAATCCCACGCCACACAGCTTAAGGCACTCTTTTGCCATAAATACTCTGAAAAGAATCAAACAACGGGGCAAACCACTCCAGAATGCATTGCCGATACTGGCAGTATATTTGGGACACAGCAAATATCGATATACTGCCGTTTATCTTAAAGTTGTCGATGCCGAGCACCGGCAGGGATTAGTCGATTTTGCAATAAGCCGACAGGAAGAAATATGAAACTATCAAGTTGTCTTCATCAATTTTTTGATCAGTATCTTCCCCGGATAAAAGGGGCAAGTGATGAAACTATCAAATCTTATCGCCAGTCTTTTACTTTGTTCTTAAAGTTTGCAGCGGCCTTTCAAAATCAGGCAGTCAAAGACATACATGTAGAACATCTCACACCCGATTTAATATTTGATTTTTTAAATCATCTTGAAGAGCAAAGAGAAAATTGCACAAGGACCAGAAACAGCCGTTTAGCCACCCTTAAATCGCTGGCAAAGATGATCAGATTACTGTATCCGGAACATCGCCAGATCGCCGAAATGATCCTTAATATTCCTCAAAAGCGATGGCAGAAGCCTTTAATCGGCTTTTTGACGCATGATGAAGTTCTCAAAGTCTTTGGCTCAGTTGATCTGAAAAAAAAAGATGGCTTCCGCGATTATACGCTTATGCATCTTCTTTATGACTCAGGTGCCAGGGCAAGTGAACTTGCTGCGCTAAAGATTGACTATTTTGATCAGAAAAACAGAATGCTTGCCATTTTGGGAAAAGGCAACCGGTATCGACGGGTGCAGCTTTTGCCTAAAACAGCAGCTCTTGTTGAACAATACATTAAAAATTATCGTCTGGCTCCAAAACCGTTGTATGAAGACAGCCTGTTTATTAACCAGCGTAAGGAATCGTTAACACGACACGGCATTTATCAAATATGCAAAAAGTATTTGAATAAAACTCTTCCAGAAAAAAAGCTGAAATTTATCAACCCTGTGCACAGCTTCAGGCATTCTTGTGCTGTTAACATGTTGATGTCAGGGGCGTCATTAACTGAGATAAAAAACCATTTAGGTCATGAGAAACTTGGATCGACTATGGTTTATTTGCATCTTGATTTACCGAAAAGAAGAGATGTTCAAAAGCGGTTTATAGAGTATACTCAATCAAATTTAAACAATGATAGAAAAATAAACGAGTTGATTGACTGGAAGAATAAAGAGAAAACATTAAACTGGCTCGATAGTCTTTAAGGGGAAAAACAAGTCCAGGCCGGCTGAAGAGAAGTGCGCATACCTGAAATTTATTATGTTGTCAGTGAAATTATAAAAAGGGCTAAAAAATGAATAACTACCTGAATATATACCACATATCTTCAAAAAGCCAGAATGCCAATATAATCATACAATTTCAATAAGATATGAAAACACACAACATAAGGGACGCCCATGATTTTATGCGTTTCTATCATTACTTAAAGATAATTTACGTTCCGCAACCAAGTGTTCACCTCTTTGAACCGCTCTGCTTATCGCT
>JAUWMJ010000223.1 GCA_030613225.1 Desulfobacterales bacterium | reverse complement strand
GGGTGAAATACGTGACGCTGAAACCGCTACTATCGCGGTTCAGGCGGCATTAACAGGCCATAGAGTTTTTAGTACTCTGCACACTAATGACGCTGCCGGCGCAATTACAAGGTTTGTCGATATGAGTGTAGAACCATTCCTTGTCTCTTCCGTTATGATCGCTTCGTTTGCCCAGCGCCTGGTTCGAACTGTATGTCCGCAATGCAAAAAGCCTTTTAAGCCACCTGTGGAAATGCTGAAGTTCTGGGGCCTGGACAACTTAGACAATACACGTTTCATGAAAGGAAAGGGATGTTTTAATTGTCTTAACACCGGCTATAAAGGGCGAACCGGTATATATGAGGTGCTGGTTATTGATGATATGATACAGAAAATGATATTAAAAAATAACACTTCCCAGGAAATCTCACGCGCTGCCATTTTAGCAGGCAATCTGATTACTCTTAAGGAAAATGCAGCGGAAAAAGTAAGGCAGGGGATAACCACTTTTGAAGAGGCAAGCTCTGCGGTTTTGGTTTAACGCGTTTATCTTTAGCTCACTTTAGTCACTACCGTTATCGAGGGAAAAATGCCAACTTATTCATATAATGCCATGGCAGAAGACGGCAGGACCACAAAAGGTTCCATCGAAGCAGAATCACTTGAAGCTGCAAACAGCATGCTTTCTTCCAAGGGATTAATGCCTACAAATGTAAAAGAAGAAGCAAGCAGTATGAAGGGCTTTACCTGGGACTCTATTCAGGAGCAATTGACGCCCATAAAGGCTCCTGATCTTATTCTTTTTACAAAACAGTTTCGTACAATGATACGTGCAGGCGTCTCCATGATACAAATATTGCAGATTTTGCAGCAGCAAACCGAAAATTTGAAACTAAAAAAAATACTGGTTAAGATGCAACATGATGTAAATGAAGGTTTAAGCCTTCATGAGGCATTTAAAAAGCACCCAAAAGTATTTTCCGTATTGTACTGCAGTATGGTGGAAGCAGGTGAAGCCAGTGGGGCTCTTCCTGAAATTCTGGACCGTCTGACTTATATTATCGAACATGAATATAAGGTCAAATCCGATATTAAATCAGCCCTTCAGTATCCGATTATTGTGGTTTCTTTTCTGGTAATTGCCTTTGTTGTACTTTTGACTTTTGTTATCCCGAAATTTGTTAATATTTTTTCAAGTGCGGGCTTAAAGCTTCCCCTGCCTACAAAGATATGCATGGCTTTGTACCAGTTTATGGCAAATTACTGGCTCCTTATTATTGGCGGAATATTTATTTTTGCAACGCTTCTTGTCTTAATTTTAAGGACCAAACGAGGACAGTTCATAAAGGATTCTTTACTTTTAAAAGTGCCGATAGTCGGCCAATTATTACTAAAGGCCGCTATTTCACGCTTTGCCAGCATATTTGCAATACTCCATTCAAGTGGAGTAGATATCCTTGATTCCATGGACATTTTATCAGGAACCATTGGCAATGCTGCTGTTTCCCAGGAACTGGAAGGGGTAAAAAATCGTCTGGAAGAAGGAAGAGGTATTGCCGGGCCTTTAATGGCAGCAAAATATTTTACGCCCATGGTGATTAATATGATTGCAATAGGAGAGGAAACCGGAAATCTTCAAGACATGCTTCAGGAGGCAGCCTCCCATTACGACACTGAAGTCGAATATTCCATGAAGAAAATGTCCGAAGCCATCGGGCCCATGCTGACAGTCGGCCTTGCCGCTGTTATCGGCTTTTTTGCCCTGGCCATTTTCCTGCCCATGTGGGATCTGACGACAATGGTTAAATAAGCAAAAAAAAGGCACCCGTCTTCACCTCAGGTTACGCCGAGGCAAGGAAAGGCACAAAGGCAGAAAGCAGAGGGGCAGAAGGGAATGTCCTGCGTAGCCGCAGGATAAGCAGAAAGAAGGCAGTAAAAAATGAACATCCAACATCCAACATCCAACGTCCAACGTCCAACATCGAATATTGAATAAGGTATTCTGCCGATTTATAAACTGACAGAGCGGAGCGATTTCATCATTCGATGTTCAATGTTGGATGTTCATTTTTTAATATTGGTTCACAGTTCACTGTTAAAGCTCTGCCGTACTGTATGGTACTGACCAATAAACATTACAGAAACCCCTGAACCTTGAACCCTGAACCCCTGAACCTATTGCTTAAAATAAAAACCATGATTCCAAAATTTATAATACAACTCCAAAAGCACCCGCAATATCACATCAGCCTTTATATTATCATTCCTTTTATATATGCAGGTTTTACAATTCTGGCAGCAATTGTTGCATACAGCCTGACCAGATACGATCTTATTCATGGTATCGGCTTTAATAATCCTGTTTTCTGGGCTACTGCTTTAATCGGGCTTTTTGCTTCTTTATCAGGATTTGTCCTTGTCCGTCTTGTGCTGAAACCTGTGGAAAAGTTTGTTTCAAACGCAAAGAATCTTCCCAACATTTCGAGCGCAAAAAATCAGAAAGAAAGCGATAAATCACTCGATCAAATTCAAAAGTTCACAAATGTTTTTAACCACGTTACCAATGTCCTCAGCCGCATGGATGCCAGGAATTTTTTCCCTGAAATCATAGGAGAGAGCATTGCCATGCGAAGTCTTTTAAGCCTGATTATGAAGGTTGCACCTACCGATTCCACCGTCCTTATTCTTGGTGAAAGCGGAACAGGGAAAGAGCTTGTAGCTACAAGTATCCATGAGCAGAGCCTTCGCAAGGATAAAGCTTTTATCAAGCTTAATTGTGCGGCCATACCGGAAGAACTTTTAGAAAGCGAACTTTTCGGCCATGAAAAAGGGGCTTTTACAGGGGCTACAACTTCTAAGCGCGGAAAATTCGATATGGCAAATGGGGGTACAATTTTTCTTGATGAAATCGGTGATATGCCCTTTAACCTCCAGGCCAAGATTCTTCGTGTAATCCAGGAAAGGGAATTTTACCGTGTAGGCGGCACCAGGACTATAAAAGTGGATGTTCGTTTCATTGCATCCACCAATCAAAATCTTGAGCAAATGGTTAAAGAAGGAAGTTTCAGGGAAGATCTCTTTTATCGTTTAAATGTATTTTCACTACACCTGCCCCCATTAAGGGAAAGAAAAGAAGATATCCCGCTTATAGTGGATAACTTTCTTGCAAAATCTCCAAAGCCGGTTGAGATTTCGTCAACAGCCCTGCAAATGATGATGGCAAATTCATGGCCGGGAAATATAAGAGAGCTCCAGAACACAATTGAACGTGCCTCAGTGATCTGTGATGGAGACTTTATTGAGCCCGAGCATCTGCCGCCATCCATAACAGGTGCGTTTATAAACAACAGTGAAGACCTTCCTTCCCTTGCTGCCAATGCACCATTAGATCATCGGCTGAATGAAATCGAAAAAGGGATGATAATCGAGGCATTAAGAAAAACAGGAGGTGTTCAAATAAGAGCCACAGAGCTTTTAGGTATTAATCAAAGAAGCCTCTGGCACAGGATAAAAAAACATAATATTGACGTTAAAAACATCAAAAATGACATCATTTGACATGTAATCTACAATTTTTGTAGATTATAGCTATACCTCAAAAATATCAAAGCTGAGCTGATTATTAAATAAAATTCACAACGCAATGAATATACAGCTAATAATTTTATTTAATTGTTATTTTTCTGTTTTTAGCATATAATGGCACAAATTCTGCATTAAATATTTGCACCTAAACGAAAAAGGGGTATTCAATTCACATTCGTAAAAGTACGTTTTCGGATTATCGAACATTAAAACGGTACGTAAAATCCTCTTTCACGGTTTTTTAAATATAATTTTTAAACTTAATGGGGGTTAAGATTAGAAAAAGGAGAATTTATCATGGAAAAAAGACTATTAAAAAATCAAGAGGGTTTTACTTTAGTTGAAATTATTGCTGTTTTGATCATCCTTGGCATCCTGGCTGCTGTTGCTGTGCCAAGGTATATTGATCTTGAGGAAAATGCAAAGAACAGGGCCATCGATGCAGGGATATCCGAATTAAATGGAAGGGAGAACCTAACCTGGGCTAATGCTAAAATATCTGCTGACGGTTGGCCAGAAGATGCCGTTCTCTTTCCCGGTGGCACTTGGGGCACACACAATACTGTATATGATGGCATTGATACAGACCTCGGGGCTGATTACGGCTGGGTAGGAAGTGTCGATGCTGGTGGAGGGGAAATTACTTTTCAAGATGATCCACCTGCGGGAATAACTATATACAGAACTGCTTCTCTCACATCTTCTCCAGGAACTTGGTCCAGAACACCACCACCTAGTCCTTAAAATGCGTAACGAAGCTTAAAAGTTTCGGAAAGAAAAGAACATAAAGTTTTAATGATTCCAATGCATCTTTAATACAAAAAAGCCATTTACATCGGTATATCAGAAACAGATTGAAGGAAAGGGATCATCTGAATTTACAAAAAATGATCAGCGTTTCAAATCTTTATTAAAATGAAATCATTTCTTAAAAACAAACAAGGCTTTACCCTTATTGAAATTATGGCTGTCTTGGTAATAATGGGCGTTATGGCATCTGTTGCAGTCAGCAAGATAAATGATATTAGCGGAACTGCAGAGCTACGTGCATTAGATACCGGCATAGCGGAACTCAATGTAAGGGAAATGTTGTACTGGACAAACGCAAAATTTGTGCCGGGCGGCTGGAGTGGCGACGATGGCTCCGGTGGTGTGTGGGAAAATATGAATACAGTCCTTGGATCTGAATATTCATGGACACTTGGTCCTACTCGTGATGGCGCCAGCACACTCACTTTTGAGTCCAGTTCAATCGGTTTAACCCGGACACCTTCCGAAGATATAAAAGCAGCTATGTGGGTGCGATCACCATAAATCAATAAGTCCTGAAGAAATTTCCTCAAGATTTTTCTTCAGGACTACTTCCCCTTTTTCTTCTCTTATTGCTACATCAGTTTTTATCCAAACAAACCAAAACCGATAAATATTTTTAATTATTCCACTGATTTTCACGGAAAATACACTGAATGATATTTATCTGTGCAATTCCGTGTTCTTCCGTGGTAAATTTTATTTCGTGTTTTCCCTCTTTCGAGTTTTCGTGATTGCTTTTAATTTCTTCACCTAAAAAAGCACAAATCCAGGTTTTTCTTGACATTCAAAGTAAACAACGTGCTATTTAAGTTATAAAGCCACCCCAGCCAATTATTTTGTGACCTTTTCTTTTCTCATCTGTATATATGAATATTAAACATGAAAATGAAATTATTCAAAATGTTTTAGACGGAGATCAGGAAAAGTTTGCTCTTTTAGTGGATAAATACCAGGGACCGATTTACAACCTTGTGTACAGGCTTACCGGTAATCACAGTGATGCAGAGGATTTGGCCCAGGAAACTTTCATAAAAGCTTATAAATCTTTAAACAATTTTCAAATAAAAAAGAAATTTTTTTCCTGGTTGTATACAATAGCTATAAATTTAACCAGGAACCATCTTAAAAAGAAAAAGCCCCTGTTTGTTGAAAATGTTGAAGATCTTAAATCCGACAATCGGCAAACAGCTAAGAATAATCCAGAGATAGATGTTATTAAACACGAGCAAGCCCAGGCACTGGCAAGGAACATTCAAAAGCTCCCCATTGCTCTCAGGGAAGCGGTAATTTTAAGGTATTATTTTTATTTGCCCTTTGAAGAAATTGCCCGGATACTATTCATCTCCTTAAGCGGAGCAAAAATGAGGGTTTATCGCGGGTTAGAAAAACTGGAAAATTTAATGGAAAGAAAGGCATAAGGCACAGAGGCACAAAGGCAGAAGGGAAAAATAAAACAGACGGAATTCCTTTAACCTTTGAA
>JAUWMJ010000343.1 GCA_030613225.1 Desulfobacterales bacterium | reverse complement strand
GGTAACACTAAGGACACGCTCAAATTCTTTTGAATTGCACTTTGGGCATTGGAGCTCAGCTTCATCATCATTGTTTATAACAAGTAACTCAAAAAATTCCTGACACTTTAAGCATTTAAATTCATATATCGGCATAATTGTGTTCCTTCATTAGTTAAAATAATAATATTTTATTACAATCCTATGTTCAGACCTCGTCATCAATCATCAAAAAATCGCGGCGAGCCCTTATGTGACGCAGGGTTGGATAATAATTGGACACTGCACTCAAGCTTCAGGTGTTCCGCCGGAGGCGGATCAGGTGTCAGTAGTAAAAAAGCGGGAGATAGCCTGAAACCTGACACCTGAAACCTATGCTCCGAAAAGGCTTCACTACGCCCGATAATGTCCAAAAAAAAGACCTGTTTTCCTAGCATTTTACGAGGTCTGATGTTAATTGTCAAGAAAATGGATAGGCGCCTGACGGCAGCCTCATAACAAAACAGGTACCCTGCTTATCTGTTTCTTCGAGGAATAAAACGCCGCCATGTTTTTGAATAATTTCGTGGCAAATATACAGGCCTAAACCGGTGCCCTTGCCAACCTCTTTCGTAGTGAAAAAGGGTTTGAAAATATCCTTTTGGATTGATTTGTCGATTCCCGGCCCGGTATCCCGACATGTAAAAACAACCTGATGAGCATTTTCATCGAACCTGGTTGCAAGAAAGATCGTTCCTTTGTTGTCGGCAACAGCTTGAATCGCATTTTTAATTATATTTAAAGCGACCTGACCTAAATTTGCAAAATTTCCCTGAATATCGGGCAGGTCAGGGGCATAATTTTCAGATATTTCAAGATCGTAGTGTTTGTACTCATTATAAAGAATCCTCAAGGCATCAGTTACAACCATATTGAGGTTGACCGGTTCCGTATAGGTCTGTGTTTGTCTTGAAAGGCCAAGAAGACTTGAGACAATATCCCTTGCCCTGTCGAGCTCCTTGAGTGCAAATTTGAGATCGTCTATCAATTCTTCATCTACAGTGACCTTGTCGGCCATATGAGCAAGATCTTCTATTGTGGATTGCACCAGGCTGGAAACACTTGTCAGAGGGTTGTTTAGCTCATGAGCTGTGCCTGCAACGAGCTGGCCGATTGCAGCAAGGCTTTCCGAACGTATTAACTGATCCTGGGTTTTTTCCTTTTCAATAAGGGCATCATTTAACTTGGCCGTTCTTTCCCGGACTATTTCTTCCAGATTTCGGTTAAGCTCATCAAGCCGCCTGTATGAATTAGCATTTTCTATTGCCAGAGCACTCTGGCTGGATAATGTTTCGAGCAGGTCAAGATCTTCCGGAGAAAAAAGGTCACCTGAAAGTTTTTCACCTAAAACAATAAATCCGCTTAACCTGTCCTTGAAGATCATGGGGAGTATGACCTCAGCGTCCAGTCTATCCATATCTGAAAGGAGAGGCTGCGCTTCGGTACCATTTTTTCGCCCTGTTATACGCTTTCTTATAATCGGTTGGTGATGTTCTTTCATAAAGTTAATAATGAAAGATTTGTCGAGACCGGAGATTGAGTGTGCGGTATTTATATGTTTTTCCTTAGATGAATATTTTTTAAAACCTGTGCCGGAAATATCGCGCAAAAAAAGAATACAGTGTTCGACCCGCATTGCTTTGAAAACCGTCTGTATGAGAAGCTTTGCAATTTCATCATAATCAAGGACGGATGCTATCATCCGGCTTACCTGTTTTATGGTTTTCTGGTAATCGTATTTTCCCTTGGAAAAGATATGGTCTATAACGGTTTGAACTTTTGTTTTTAGCGGCCCGAAAATAAAAGCAACAAAGAGAAATAACAGTATCGGAAAATAAAAGGTATCTGAAAAATTAAAGTTTTTAAACACTTTGTCTGCGACAATAATGAGAAAAGCATAAATGCAGGTCAGGAAAGCTGTAATCAAAGAATAAAGAAGGCTTTTTTTGATGAAAGTACCCATATCCAGCAGATCGTGTTTGAAAAGCCCCACGGCAAAAATGATAAGCGGGATAAAACTCATATTGCCGGGTGGGTAAACTGAATAACCAAGAATCGGGAGGACATCCAGACCGTTTATAAGTCCCATGATTCCAAAGCCGGCAAATACATACTTAAGCCTGTTTTTCCGAATGCTGCTTTTTTCACGTTTAATTGAGCTATTGATTAAAACGAGAATATAGATGGTAACAAACAGGCCTCCGGCTCCAAAAAGAGGATAAAGCATGCCCCCACTTGCGAAGAACCCGAAAAAATGCTTTTGCATGGATTTTATATAAAGGGGTGTCGGAATGAGGCATACAAGAAAAACTGAATAAGTATAAGCCAGGTAAACAAGCCATTTTCTATCCTGCGTTTTAAGATAGGTATGGAAAAATTGAATAAATACCGGCATTGAAAAAACAATAAAAAGGTGATCTATACGGCTGACCAAAAGAGCTGCTTCGGCCGATTTTGTGTTAAATGCAAAAAGAATGTCAATGTTAAGAAACGAGCCGAATATGCAGATGATTAAAAAGAGGATGTTGGCTTTAGTCCAGTGCCTTCGCCAGAGGCTCCGAACGACTGTCAGAACGACAAGCCCGAGAAAGCAACATAAAGTCAATAGAGGGGGTATGCTGTAAAGATTCATGTAACCGTTCACGGGTTCAAAGGTTCAGAGGTTTACCCGCCTCTGGCGGCGCCGTAGGCGACCAGGGTTCAAGGTTCAATTTTCGTTTCCGGACTGCATTTTGAATGTGTATTTATGAGAAAAGCGTTATCTTCGACAGCCTAATCAAAAATTTGGAGCCAAATTGGCAATTACTTGAAAAAATGACTATGTTCAACGAGGACTTTGGGTTTTCAATGCCTTCTTTGCCCTTAACCCTGAACGTTGAACCCTGAACCTGTGAACGGTTACAGATTCATATTGCAGTTTCAAGCATTTCACGGGCATGGTCAAGGGTTGCCTGTGTAATTTCTACGCCGCCCAGCATCCTTGCGATTTCTTTAAGGCGGTCTTTTTCGTTCAGGGGGTTAATGGATGTACTGGTTCTGCCGTCTGAAACTGACTTTGATATGCAAAAATGCTGGTCAGCAAATTTCGCAATCTGGGGAAGATGAGTGATGCAGATAACCTGATGGTGATCGGCAAGGGAAGAAAGCTTTTTCCCGACGACTTCAGCTACACTTCCCCCGATCCCGGCGTCCACTTCATCAAAAACAACGGTTTCGACAGAATCTGTCTCAGCCAGTATAGCTTTCATGGCAAGTACTACCCTTGAAAGTTCACCTCCGGAGGCAATGCTTGCCAGAGGTTTAAGCGCTTCTCCTATATTAGGAGCAATCAGGAAAGTTGCTCTATCAAGTCCTGTTTCAGTTAAGAGATTTCCATGTACTGTAAGATGACTGTATGATTTCTCGTCTGCAGGTGTATTTTTTAGCGAAATTTGAAACCGGGTACTGGACATCTCAAGAGAGTCCAGCTCAGTCACAACCTTTTTGGCAAGGATTTTTGCTGTTTCTTTCCTTTTATCAGACAGCGTTTCAGCCAGTTGGACGAATTTTTTATGCAGCAGTGAAAGTTCTTTTTCGGTTTCAGCTATTGTGCCGGATATATTTTCAATTCCGGTAAGCTCCTGTGAAATGGAATCAAGGTGTTTTAAGACAGCCTCTATGGATCCACCATATTTACGTTTCAGCCTCTGAAGAGTATCGATTCTATCTTCAACGGCTTCG
>JAUWMJ010000146.1 GCA_030613225.1 Desulfobacterales bacterium | reverse complement strand
AACAAACAGCGTGGCTGCTGGGTGCAGCCTTTGAGTTCTTTTACAAAATCCTGCAAATCAAGAAAGAACCTCCCATGACACGGTTTGTGGCCAATGAACTGGCCACTTCCCACTGGTTTAATATCAGTGCTGCAAGAAGAGACCTTGGATACTCTCCGCGTGTTTCCATGGAAGAAGGTCTCAGACTGCTCGAAGATTGGTTGAATAAAAATAAGTAAAGAATCCATGCCAGAAGGACGTGGAATTGATTTGCCTTTCGAAGGGGCTGTCGGATACACGAGCTTTTAAGTGTCTAAAGTGACTAAAGTGAACTAAAGTGCCTAAAGTTATGGTGTCGCTCCGCTCCAGTCTTCGCCTTTGGCTACGCCCTGGCAAGCCATCTTTTTTATAATAATAAAATAGACAGAATTCCTTAACTTTAGACACTTTAGTCACTTTAGCTCACTTTAGTCACTCTTGTTTGCCCATGCAAAGCCAATTATCTCTGACCCCGCCCAAAGGATGTGTTTGTAAATATAGAATAAAAGGAGTTTATTCTTGATGAAAGAAATACGGGAAAATGCTAAAAAATTGATGGAAGGCTTTTGCAGGGTATGCCCGGTATGTAATGGGAAGGCATGTGCCGGTGAAGTTCCAGGAATGGGTGGGGTAGGCACTGGGGCTTCTTTTAAAGCAAATATAAACGCCCTTTCCAGTCTTCGATTTAACATGAAGCTTATTCACCATGTTACTACTCCTGATACACGTATAACGATACTGGGGAAAAATCTGGATCTCCCTGTACTTGCAGCACCAATAGGTGGTGTCTCATTTAATATGGGCGGTAAAATTACAGAGAAAGATTATATAAATGCAGTACTTAGAGGATGTCATAAAAAAGAAATTTTAGGATGCTGTGGAGATGGTGTCCCCGATTTCATCCATGAAGAAGGATTTGCCGCCATTAAGTCCTTAAAAGGAGCTGGGATTCCTTTTATTAAGCCATGGGAAGACAATGAGCTTTATCTTAAACTTGAAAAAGTCAAAAAGACCGGAGCTTCAATTGTTGGAATGGATATAGACGCATCGGGCCTTACCACACTGAAGCTGATGGGTCGCCCTGTAATTCCAAGACCACCTGAAAAACTGCGAAAAATTATAGAAGCAACTTCCATGAAGTTTATCTTAAAAGGTATAATGACTCCTGATGATGCTAAACTTGCGGTGGATGTTGGTGCTTCCGGAATCGTTGTATCCAACCATGGTGGTAGAGTCTTCGATCACACACCAGGTGTTGCGGAAGTACTCCCCAATATCTCAAAAGCCGTTGGGAGGCAAATCGCAATTATGGCTGACGGCGGGATAAGATCAGGAGGTGATGTTTTAAAGATGCTGGCTCTCGGTGCTGATGCCGTGATGATAGGACGTCCTTTTTCAATTGCCGCAATCGGTGGTCTTCAAGAAGGAGTAGAAAAATATATCGACGAGATCAAATCTGAACTTATTCAATCTATGATCCTGACCGGATGCAATGATATAACATCTGTTGACAGAGCTATTTTATTTAACGAATCCGTCTAAATTCCTTTTACTAGTTTCAGGTTACCGTTCACAAGTAATAAAAAAGGATTATTTCCGTTTTTTAACAACACGCAACACGTCCGCCACAGCATTTTGGCGGATAACCCGCAACTCGTAACCCGTAACCCGAAACCCGTAACCCGATAACCTATTTTACCCTTACAACCGGGCAATGAGCGTTTAAAATCACGTATTGTGCAGTGGAACCCATCAAAAGTTTCCCTACTTTCGATCTTCTCTTAACACCGACAATGATTTCATCGATGTTATTTTCCTGTGCAAATTCAACCATATCCTCACCGGAGGACAAACCGCGAATTAACAGATGCGTCTTACAGGGAATGTTAATTTCTTTAAAAAGCGTCTCAGCATATTCCAGACCACGTTTGGCCTGATCCATATCCTGTTGATTTCTTTCCGTCCCTTTTACCATCGATGTAACCACATCTACTTCCCCTTTAAAAGCTATAGCATGATTTTTTGCCAGGTCTAAAGCTTCCTTGCCTGAGTTGGAACCGTCATACCCTACCAAGATTTTCATTTTTTATCGTCCTTTCATATAAATTCAAGAATAAACGTCCTGAGGACATAGTTTTAAAAATAATTATTCACATATTATAACAACAATCTGATATGTCAACTTTAACCTGTATATCCATTTGTAACCGTTCACAGGTTCCCCGCCTGGCGGGATCTTCGACACGATTCAACGTTCAAGGTTAAGGGCAAAAAGGCGAAGACCCAAAGTCCTCGTTGAACATGGTCATTTTCCAAAGTAATTGCCAATTTGGCTCCAAATTTTTAGATTAGGCCTGCCTGTGCGGTGCACGCAGACAGGCATGTCGAAGATGACGCTTTTCTCATAAATACACGTTCCAAATGCAGTCCGGGCACAAAAATGGAACCTTGAACCTCTGAACCTTTGAACCCGTGAACGCCTACAAAGCAGGAAACAAATTCAATGAGCCAATATAAAATCGTTTTTGAAGGAAAAGTTGCCGAAGGTTATAGTATTGAAGATGTAAAAAAAAACCTGGCCTCTTTGTATAAAGTGGATGTCGGTGAAATAGACCGTCTTTTTACCGGCCAGCCTATAGAGATAAAAACGGATCTCGATTATCAAACCGCCATTAAAGATCAGGAGGCCTTTGAAAAGACAGGTGCAGTCTGTACCGTTATTTCCAGTAAAGAAGATGCTGATCATTCAACAACGGCTGAAAAAGAAGCAAAGCCCGGAACTGATAGTAACAAACCAGGGCGGCCTCAATCACTTCTTCAGCCCCCGCCTTTAAGAGCAAACCGGCGGAGATACACAATTATTCACCCCCTGTTTATGTCGTTTTATTCAAAAGACTTTTACAGGGATGTAGCTCAAAACTGGAAGAATTATGCTTTTCTTTATCTATTATTTCTTCTTGCTTTGTGTTCGGTTGTAAAAACAGTTAAAATTCATTATGATTTATCAGATTTCCTGACCAACCATGCCCCTGCGTTTATAAGCCAATTCCCTGCTGTGACCATTTCAAATGGAAAGGCGTCAACAGAAGCCGATGAGCCCTACTTTATTAAAGATCCTAACAGTGGTGAAGACATCATTATTATTGATACGACAGGTCAAATCAATTCTCTTTATGACACAAGCGCAGTAATGCTTCTGACCGAAACAAAACTTATAATTAAAAAAAGTGACAGACAAACCCAGGTCTTCGCCCTGTCAGAGATTGAAGATTTCCGACTTGATCAGGATGTTGTCTATGGCTGGCTTAGAATTGTTCAAAAATGGCTGGCTGTAGTATTTTTTCCTTTTTTCGTGCTGGGTTCGTTTGTGTACAGGCTGGTTCAGGTTCTGATTTATGGGATAATTGGAATGCTGTTTGCAAGTATTCTTAAGACAGATATTGAATTTCAATCTCTGATCAGCATAACCATCATGGCTATTACTCCGGTTGTTATTTTAGATGCTTTTATGGGGCCACTCGGCATATCAGCCGTATTCTGGAGGTTCCTGTGTTTTTTAATTTCCATGGGATATCTTTTTTTTGGAATCAAGGCTATTTCAAACTCCCATGATCATTCAAATATTTCTTTAGAGCTGTGACAATATTTTCATCGAGCATGGTGCCGACGTCCTTTTCAATAATATTAAATGCGAGTTCGGGTGAAAGGGCCTTGTGGTAGTGCCTTTCGGAAGTTAAAGACTCGAAAATATCTGCAACAGCTATGATTTTTGCCATAAAGGGAATATCCTGTGATTTAAGACCATTCATATATCCGGATCCATCAAGTCGCTCGTGATGGCATGAAGCGATTTTTGGTACACTGCGATATTTTCTGGTAAAATACATTTTGTCCAAAATTTTTCGTGTTATTACAACATGCTGCTTTATCTGTTCGTATTCCTCATGGGATAATTTACCCTGTTTTTTTAGAATATGGTCATCAATACCTATCTTGCCGTAATCATGCAGCAGGGCCGCTACGCTGAGAATGTCGATTTCTGTTTCTTTAAAGCCTAGTTCACCGGCAATTCCTACAGCATACTGAGTTACTTTTTGCGAATGTCCTGCGGTCAATGAGTCTTTTGCATCAATGGAGGCAGCCATAACTTCCAGAATGCTTTTAAATTGCCTGTGCTGGTCCTGAAAAAGCATGGCATTTTCTAAAGATATTGCCACGCTGGAAGAAAGAGCCTTTAAATGATCCGCATCAGATTCCGAAAAGTCGGCATCTTTCTTATTTATTACCTGAATGACTCCGAGCACCTCGCCGGCCTGATTCTGTACCGGCACGCACAGAATGCATCGCGTCCGGTAACCGGTTTTTTCATCCGTGCTCCTGTCAAAACGAGGATCTGCATAGGCATCATTTATATTCAGCGCCTGGCCTGTAATTGCAACCAGGCCTGCTATGCCCAGATTCAAGCGTAAACGAATGTTTTTCCCTTCAAGTCCTATTGATGCTATCGAATGAAGCTCTCCTTTATTTTTATTAATTAGAAAAAGAGACCCGCGTTCGCACCGTGTTGATTCACAAAGTTCATAAACAAAGGATTTTGTCTTTTTCCTGTCCGGCTCAACTTCAAAGTCGGTTTGATTAAGCACTGAGATTCTTTTTTGTACTATCTTCTCATCTTCTCTGGTAAAAAAACCGGTCTTTTTGTTAAGAAGTTCCAGAGCACCTATGATGTTGCTGTTTTTAAAATAAACTGGTGCTGCGATAATACTTTCTGTTTTAAAGCCTGTGATTTCATCTATATCCGGGTTGAATCGCGGGTCTTCATACGCATTTGCCACATTAACAAGGCGTTTAGTTAAAACACACAGGCCGACAATACCCATTCTCAGCTTTATTCGAATCTTATCAACTTCCAGGTCTTCGGCAAATTTCGTCCAAAGCTCCATACGATCGAAGTCGAGCAAAAACATGGTGCTTCTATCTGCATTAAGGAATTCGGAAATTTCGGTAATAATAAGAGGCAGGAGCTGGTTGAAGCTTCTTTCAATGCCGATTTTCTTTTCTATCTCAATAAATTTTCTTAAATGCTCATTTTCGGCTTGAAGTTTATGGACTGCTTTTTTTAATTCATTAATCTTTCCGGAGGACTCACTATTCATTTTGACCCTCCATAGCAAAAATGACGGTTTCAGGCTGAGACCTTTGCAAAATGGTAATTTTTATTCGAGTTCAAGGAAGGCGAAAATTTTAACCGGAGGAATACATTGAGTATTTCGAGGATTAAAATTTTCGCCTGACGCAGAAATCGGGTAAAAAGTGCCGTTTTGCAAAGGTCTCAGACTATCGTATAGCCTGGACCCTCTCCTCCTTCAGGGCAAGTCCAGATGATATTATTATACGGGTCCTTGATGTCACAGGTTTTGCAGTGAAAACAATTCGCCGGATTAAGCTTAAGCCGCCTTTTGGATGTATTTTCGTCAAGTTCTATTTCATATACATTGCCGGGGCAAAATCTTGTGCACGGACACTGGTACGTGTTATAACACTCATTTATACACAAATCGGTGTCGCGAATAATAATGTGGGAAGGCTCATCTTCCCTGTGTATCGTCTTGGACAGATAAACGCCGGTCAGCTTATCAACATATAAAACACCATCGTAAACAATTTTGTCCGGCTTTGTTTCAATCTCTTTTGCAGCTTTTACCGGTTTTAATGTCTTGCAATCTTCCTCAAGGGGCATTGGGTCAATAATGCCGCGGCCTTTTGTGAAGTATTGAGTGCCAAGATGAACAAACTTCATCAGACCTTTTTTAACTAAGGCCTGCGAAAAGTTTCTCCCTTCATAAATTTCTTTTTTTAGCCAGCTTTTTTCAAAAAGCTCCTGGTAATACCCAAGAGTTTCCTTAGACAAGCTGTCCTGTTCAAGAGCATTTACTATGGCCTCTGCCGCCAGCATTCCGGATTTCATGGAAACATGAATGCCTTTTAATGCAGGCGTATTGTGCATTGCTGCACCTGCACCGATAAAAAGGGCACCATTTACGGCCAGTTCGGGTATTGAAAAGTACCCGCCTGTGGGAACTGTCCTGGCGCTTTGCTCAATGACTTTTCCGCCGCTGATTATTTTGGCCACAAAAGGGTGTTTTTTAAATTCAATAAAAAGTTCAAACGGGTCGAGCATGGGGTCTTCATAGGAAAGTGCTGTAAGATATCCTATTGAGATTTTGCCGTCCTTCATTTCATAAATAAACCCGCCTCCAGGAGTTCCCATGCCCAGCGGATAGCCGAAAACATGTATATCGTTACCTTTGCTGGTTGTAAAATAGTTATCTTCCGAAAGCTGGATAACCTCTTTGATGCCGGTTTCATACACCTGGGGCATTTTTCCTGAAGTAATGGAGAGTTTTTCTTCAACATCCTTTATCAGGCTTCCCCTTGCGCCTTCTCCGAATACAGTAATTTTTGCCATAAGGTCGATTCCGGGTTCAAAGTTTTCTTTGGGCTTACCATCCTTTCCGAGACCTTTGTCTCCTGTTCGAATTCCGATAATTGTTTTTCCATCATCTGCATAAAGAACTTCTTTTCCGTCAAAACCGGGAAAAATATTTACGCCAAGATCTTCGGCAATTCCCCCCAGCCATCTTGTAAATTTTGAAAGGCTTATAATGTAAAAACCTTTATTATGAAGATACCTGGGCTTTAAGGGGAGTCTAAAGGCTCCTTTTTTTGTGAGAAAATAGAATTCATCATCCCTGACAGTGGTTTCGATTGGACATGCTTTTTCCTTATAATCAACAATAAGCTCTTTTAAAGCAATCGGGTTCAATACGGCGCCACTTACGGCATGTGATCCGATTTCCGCACCTTTTTCAATCAGGGCCACTTCAAGAGAAATATTATTCTCTTTGGCAAGTTGCATGAGTTTTATAGCGCCTGCAAGGCTTGCAGGGCCTCCTCCAACAAAAAGGATATCAAAATCAATGGTTTCACGTTCCGGACTCATTTTTTCGCCTTTCAAGTTTGATTGCGTCGTAAAAGTCAAATTTACCACAGAGGCCACGGAGATCACAGAGATAAATAGTTAATAAAATAAGATATTCTCTGTGTTCTCTGTGAGCTCAGTGGTGAAAAAATGGCTTTTTACGATACCGTCAAGTTTGATGAATTCACAAAAAGTCCAATTCATCAGGTTTCAGGTGTTAAGTTTTATATAGCCGTTCACAGGTTCAGGGTTAGGGACAAGGACAAAATTGAACCCCTGAACCCCTGAACCTTTGAACCCGTGAACGGTTACAGTTTTATGTTAATGCTGATTCCATCCTGCTTCAACCGGCATCGAGTATTTTTTTCAGCAAATCATTGACTATTTTTGGATTTGCCTTGCCCCTGGTCTCTTTCAT
>JAUWMJ010000249.1 GCA_030613225.1 Desulfobacterales bacterium | reverse complement strand
TGACAGGGCCCAAGGCGGTTCAAAGGATTTCTCCGAGCTTATCGAACTGGCAAAAAAATGTAATCCGCCGACTGAAATTGAAACCGGCAAGATCGTGGGAGGTTTTGCCCACAATCAAGTCCTTGCACTTGCTGATAAAGTGGTTGATGCAGTAAAATCAGGAGCTATCAAAAGGTTTATCGTAATGGCCGGATGTGACGGACGTCAGAAATCGAGAAGTTATTTTACCGAAGTTGCCAAGGCTCTGCCGCAAGATGCGGTGATTTTGACTGCCGGTTGCGCAAAGTATCGATACAACAAGCTCGATCTCGGAGATATTGGTGGTATCCCTAGAATCCTTGACGCCGGGCAGTGCAACGATTGCTATTCTCTTGTGGTTATTGCATTAAAACTCAAAGAAGTTTTTGAGCTGGATGATATTAACGATCTTCCGATTTCTTTTGATATCGGGTGGTATGAGCAAAAGGCAGTAGCCGTTCTTTTGGCGCTTCTTTTTCTCGGGATTAAAGGTATTCGTCTGGGGCCGACTCTTCCGGCTTTTCTATCCCCGAATGTCGTTAAGGTTCTGGTAGAAAAGTTCGATATCAAACCCATCGACACAGTAGAAGCAGATGTCGAAGCAATGATGGCCGGAAAATAAAAGTATTCCTTTTTGACAGGATATACGGGATGATCAGGATAGAAAAAATAAAGAAATCATGTGAATCTCGTTAATCCTGTCAAAAAAAGTAAATTAAGAAAATGGAGAAAAATCATGAAATGCCCAGGTCAAGATACCCTGTACTGGAAACCGGGAGCCATCTTTGATGCAAAATGTCCGGAATGCGGGCATAAAGTGGAATTTTTCAAGGATGACACAACCCGCAAATGCCCAAATTGCGACCACAGGTTCATAAATCCTAAAATGGATTTTGGCTGTGCTTCATATTGCCAGTTTGCCGAGCAGTGCATAGGAAATCTTCCGCCTGAACTGCTAGCACAGAAGGAAGACCTTTTAAAAGATCGGGTGGCCATTGAAATGAAGCGGTATTTTAAAACCGATTTTAAAAGAATCAGCCACGCTATCCGTGTGGCAAGATATGCGGAAAAAATCGGTAAAGCCGAAGGCCAGGGGAATATGGCAGTTATTTTATCTGCCGGTTACCTTCATGATATCGGCATTCATGAAGCAGAAAAAAAATACAACAGCACTGCACCAAAATACCAGGAACAGGAAGGCCCACCCATTGCCAGATCGATTATGGAAAAGCTCGGTGCTAAAGAAGAACTTATAGATGAGGTATGCGATATCGTCAGTCATCACCATCACCCCAAGCCGGAAGAAACTGCAAACTTTAAGGCCGTGTATGATGCTGATCTTATTGCAAACATAGAAGACAATCATAAAGATAAGCCTGTTGATGCCGACCAGCTTGAGAAAATTATCAAAAAATCTTTCTTAACGGAAAGCGGAGGAATAGAAGCAAAGAAAGTACTTTTAAAGCAGGAAACGAATTAACAAAGATGAATACAGGTATTAAAACCTGATTCGGATAAATCACAATTAAAACTCTTAATTTCGTGCTTTCCCTCTTTCGTGTTTTCGTGATTAAGCTAAAAAAAGGATGGACAGATGAAGACACTACGTAAAATAATAGAAATTGATGAAGAATTATGCGACGGCTGCGGTCAGTGTGTGCCCGGGTGTGCAGAAGGATCATTGCAGATTGTAGACGGCAAAGCAAAGATGGTTTCAGACAACCTGTGTGATGGCCTTGGCGCCTGCATCGGCGAATGTCCCACCGGTGCCCTTAAGATAGTTGAACGTGAAGCCGACGAGTTCGATGAAGAGGCAGTGGAAAAATACCTGGCTGAAAAAGAAGCAGCAAATCAAAAGCAGCCAACCATGTTGGCCTGCGGGTGCCCGTCGACTAATATTCAGACGTTTGCACCGGCTTCTTCGTGTAAGGAAGCAAATATACCGGCCTCCTACGAAGATAGTGAGTCCGCCCTTTCCCACTGGCCGATACAAATTAAGCTGGTACCTGCAACAGCGCCCTTTTTAAAAGGTGCTGACCTCCTTGTGCTTGCAGATTGCTGCGGTGTGGCTATTCCAACACTCCACAGGGATTTGCTCAAAGGAAGGGTCGTCATGATAGGATGCCCGAAATTTGACGATGTTCAGGAATATATTGACAAGTTTGCTGATATCTTTAACACTGCGGACATAAAAAGTGTCATGGCAGTTGTCATGGAAGTTCCATGCTGCTCCGGGCTTCCCATGATTGTCAAAAAAGGTATGGAGGCAGCAGGGAAGGACATACCCATAGAAGAGTTAGTTATCAGTACGAGGGGAAAAATATTGGAACAGAGGTAAAATTGCCAATTTCAACGCTTCGCCTGTCACATATTTTCGAGTTCTTCGGCCTGCGGAGAAGCACAATCGGAATGCTGTTTATGGTCATCCTTGTGGGTATGGGCGAGAGGATGGCCGAGCGATTTCTACCGATTTACCTGATCGCAATCGGCGGCAGCGTTTTGTCCATCGGCCTTTTAAACGGTCTTGATAATCTTTTATCAGCTCTTTACGCCTATCCGGGCGGTTATCTTTCCGATAGAATCGGTACCAAACGAGCCCTTCTTTTTTTTAACATCTTTGCCATGCTGGGATATCTTATTGTCATTTTTGTTCCTTCATGGCAGGCTGTTTTGGTAGGCGCCGTGTTTTTCCTGTCATGGTCTGCCATATCATTGCCGGCAACCATGAGTCTTATCTCAAAAGTACTTCCATTGAATAAGAGAACCATGGGGGTCTCCATGCTTTCCCTTGTGAGAAGAATTCCCATGGCCCTTGGACCGATTCTTGGCGGACTTTGTATCGGTTTATGGGGAGAGCGTGATGGCGTTCGGGCCGCATTTGTTGTTGCATTGCTGTTATCCGTTGTTGCAACAATAGTACAGCAAATTCTAATAAAAGACGATCCTTCGCAAGCATCGAAAAAGGGGTCTGTTTCACCGGAAAAGAATCCGCTGAAACTTATGCGCTACATGAGTCCATCCCTTAAACGACTCCTTGTTGCAGATATTCTTGTGAGGTTTTGCGAACAGATTCCGTATGCTTTTGTTGTTATATGGAGCATGAAAACAATTGCAAAGCCCGTTTCCGCAATCCAGTTTGGCTTTTTAACAGGCATTGAAATGGTTGTGGCCATGCTTGTTTATGTTCCTGTGGCATATTTTGTCGACAAAAGTACAAAAAAGCCCTTTGTTGTCACTACATTTATATTTTTTACATTCTTTCCCCTGGTACTTATGTTCTGCCAGTCTTTTCCTCTCTTGGTACTTGCATTTATCCTACGCGGCTTAAAGGAATTTGGCGAACCAACCCGGAAAGCACTGCTCATGGACCTTGCACCTGAAAATCGCAAAGCAGGCATGTTCGGCCTGTATTATCTTATACGTGATTTAGTGGTATCAATTGCAGCATTCGGAGGCGCCTTCCTGTGGATGCTCGGACCAACCGTCAACTTTCTCGCAGCATTTTCATTCGGTGTTGTCGGCACAGCCGTCTTTGCTATATGGGGGGATGATCAAGGCCAAAGAATGAATTCTTTATTATAATCAAATTTTTTAATTAAAGCTGTATTTCTCAGAGTCAACATCACCTTAATTACAACCAGTATGTTAGCAATATACTAACATACTGGTTATTTATAAAGACATAAATTTCATGGTTCGCAAAAAGTCCCATTTCCCCTCAACCGTAGCAGATCCCGCTTGAAGAGGAGGGGGGTATAAAGGGAATCTTTTTACCAGGGTTCCGGGTGTAAGTTGAGGCCATAAAAGGTCATGTGAGTTTGTCTTGTTTTTACCGGGTTTCATTTGTTTTAAATGTTGCTTTGCTTTTGATAATAGTTCACCGCATAGGCACAGAAAACGCAGAGATGATTGTTTTTTCCTTTCCCGTTGAGAGGACGGCAAAGGAAAACAGGCAAACATGTATGTGGCACTTGAGATAACATCCGGTTTTAAAAAACTGGTTTCTGATGATCCGGTTAAATACGATTTTGCACTCACACGCCGTGGAATAAGAGATGATATGGATATTGATTACATTGTTGATAAAGCCAGTTAACTATGTTATTTACTTTTTATTATTCCAATGAGATTTGTCTGTATTCATTATGCCCAAATTATCCCTTGAAAAATTAATATCGAATCAAAAGAATCTTGAACGTGTTCTTGACAATTTAAAGGATGGTATAATTGCGCATGATTTGAACCGGCGCATTTTTTATTTTAACAGGGAAGCAGAGAAAATAACCGGGTACAGCA
This sequence comes from Desulfobacterales bacterium, assembly GCA_030613225.1. The sequence continues at coordinate 1,108 of JAUWMJ010000249.1, read as the reverse complement.
GAAAAGAAGTCTTAGGAAAAGATTGCCATAAAACGTTCGGCGAACCTTTCTGCGGAGGGAACTGTTCTTTTATCAACGATAATCCAGCCTTGACTGATAGAGCCGAATATTCAATGAATATAATAACAAAAGGCGGCGAGTCGCGACAGGTCGAAATGACTGCCGTTATGATGAAAGATGACAACAATCAGGATTTCGGAATGCTTTCCTGCTTCAGAGACGTCACGGATCTGCTAAACCTGAAGATCAGAGCCGGAGAATCCACCGGCTTTTCCAATATAATCGGCAGGGACAGTAAAATGCTCATGCTGTTCAGTCAAATTAAAGATGTGGCCGAATATGATTACCCTGTGCATATTTCCGGAGAAACAGGAACCGGTAAGGAGTTGGTTGCACTTGCTATTCACAATGAAAGCCGCCGAGGGGGGAGGGCATTTGTTCCCATCAATTGCGGAGCCCTGCCTGAAGGGCTGATTGAAAGCGAACTTTTTGGCCATGTTAAAGGGGCTTTTTCAGGTGCCATTCGGGATAAAAAGGGGCGATTTGAGCTTGCAAACGGAGGCAGTATTTTGCTTGATGAGATTGCAGAACTTCCAAAGATCCTGCAGGTAAAGCTTCTTCGGTTTTTGCAGGACGGCATCATTGAAAAGGTGGGCGGAGAAAAAGCAATATCAGTCAATGTCCGTGTAATCAGCGCAACTAACAAGGATCTTAAAAAAGAAGTACGGAAAAACAGGTTTCGTGAAGATCTTTTTTACCGGCTTAATGTGATTCCTATACATATTCCTCCACTTCGTGAAAGGAAAACCGATATTCCCATTCTGGTAGATTTTTTCCTGGATCAGGCAGAAATTGAAGGTCAAAAGAAAAAGAAGTTCTCGAATGAAGCGCTCTCTATCATGATGGACTATAGCTGGCCTGGAAATATTCGTGAACTTCAAAACGCCGTCTTATTCTCCACTGTAAAATGTCATGGCAGTATTATTAAACCGGATAATCTTCCCCTGGAACTCAAAGCTTCTAAAAACAACATTCAAAAACGCGGCCCGTCCGGGAAGCTGGATATTGATTCAGTTAATAAGGCCCTTACTAAAACAGGAGGGAATAA
>JAUWMJ010000075.1 GCA_030613225.1 Desulfobacterales bacterium | reverse complement strand
TATCATGCCGGTTGCAGGACTGTTGGATCTCGATTTTGTTCCCCTTCGCTGGGAGAGATACGATCTTCTTGTTTCAAAGGAGCATTTCTTTGAACAGGGGGTTCAGCTTTTTCTGGGTCTTCTTCATGAGCCTGAATTTCGCGATATAGCTCAGAAGCTTGACGGCTACGATCTGAGATTGTGCAGTAAAATGGTTTTCCCAAAAGAATCAAAAACAAAAGAACCGAAAACAGATGAACCGAAAACAGATTAAAAGGAGTAAGTGATGAAAAAATATGTGACATGGATTGTAACCGCGGTTTTTATGATGTGCATGGTTCCAGGGAAAACCGTGGGGGCTGATAAGCTGCTGACTATGTCCACAACAACGAGTACGGAAAATTCCGGATTGCTTGATGTGTTGCTGCCTCAACTGAAGAAGGATACCGGCATCCGGGTTAAGGTAATTGCCAAGGGAACCGGGGCTGCAATCAGAGACGGGATGGACGGAAATGTGGATATCATTTTTGTGCATGCAAAAAGCAGGGAAGAAAAGTTCGTCAAAGACGGCTATGGTGCATACAGATTAGCGGTAATGCATAATGATTTTGTGATTGTCGGCCCTGATGCAGATCCTGCCGGCATTAAAGGTAAACGCACTGCTACTGCGGTGTTAAAAGCAATTGGGAAAAGCAAGGCCAGGTTTATCTCCCGTGGGGATGACAGCGGCACACACACCAAAGAACAGGCACTATGGAAGGCCACCGGATTATCCATAAAGACAGTAACCACCGAAATCATAAAAAAGGGAAAAAAACGAAAAGTCTCCTTTCAGCACCCGGTCGGACTTGGAAAATGGTATTTTTCAATAGGACAGGGCATGGGCAAAACCCTTACATACGCTGAGGAAAAACAGGCATATACCCTCGTTGACCGGGGAACATACTTGAAGTATAAGTACGGTCGAAAAGAAGGCCTTGATCTTGAGATCCTGTGCGAAGGTGACCCCGAGCTTTATAACCCTTATGGAATTATCCCGATCAATCCTGAGAAATATTCCCACGTTAAGTTCAAGCTGGCTGACAGGTTTGCTAAATGGCTGGTGTCGCCAAAAGCCCAGGGTATAATAGCCAATTACAAGATAGAGGGGCAACAGGCCTTCTTTCCGGATGCAGTCTCTGGTGCCAAGTAGGTGCTTGGCAACATCATATCGACAATTTCAGGGCTCCTGAACTGTCGTAAATCTGAATGCAACATATTCTATTAAACACTGAACTATGAACTGAAATAAAAAATGAACGTCCAACATCGAACATCCAACGTCGAACATCGAATGATGAAATCGGTGAGTTTATGCTGAGGAACCGAAGTGCTCCGCCGGTTTATAAATCGGCAGAATACCTTATTCAAAATTCGACGTTGGACGTTCGATGTTGGACGTTTCAATTGTTGCATATAAAATCGACCGAATTTTGAAAGAGCCCCATTTTTATGGATTTTCTAATTGATAGCTTTCTGTCAGCCTTGCTGCTCATCTGGTCCATGGACCATGAACTTCTGGTGATTGTTCAGGTCTCTTTGAAGGTAAGCGCCATATCAACACTTATTGCCTGTGTTGTTGGGATTCCTGCCGGGTTTTTAATCGCGTTCAGACCGTTTTATGGAAAACGTCTGCTTATTACTGTGCTTAATACTTTACTGGCCATGCCCACGGTGGTAATCGGTCTTTTTGTTTATGCCTTTATCTCCAGGAGGGGAATATTCGGAGCATTTGACCTCCTTTATACCCAAAAGGCGATCATTATCGGCCAGATGATTCTTATCATTCCCATTGTCACCACTTTTACAATAGCTGCCATCAGCCGAATCGATGACCGGTACCGCAAGACGGCTTTGACTCTTGGAGCCAACGTTTTCCAGACAGCCATTATCATTATTCGAGAAGCCCGCTTCGGAATCGTGGCTTCGATTATCGTTGCCTTCGGCAGGGTCATTGCCGAGGTAGGGATCAGTATGATGCTGGGCGGAAATGCCAAGGGTTTCACGCGGACCATGACCACAGCAATGGCCCTGGAATATGACAAGGGAGAGTTTGTCTTGAGCGTAGCACTTGGAATCGTGCTCCTTATGCTAAGTTTCGGGATGAATGTTTTTTTTAATTACTTTCAGGGGAAAGCGAGAGTGTAGGCCGTGCTATATGAATTGAAAAACTTGATAAAGACCTATGATCAAAGAACGGTTTTGAATCTGGAAAGGCTCAGCCTTGAGAAGAACAAAATTCTTGGACTTTTGGGACCCAACGGAGCAGGAAAAACTACGCTTTTGGAAATCATGGCCTTTCTCATCAGGCCCAGTGCAGGTGACATATGGTTTAAAAAAGAAATGGTAAATTTCACCAACGGCAAGCTTATGGACCTGCGCCGTAAGGTTGTCCTCATCCAGCAACAACCTCTCTTGTTTACAACAACTGTCTTTAAGAATGTGGAATATCCACTTAAGATACGTAAAACACCCAGGTCAAAGCGGGAGAGAATCGTTAAAGAACTTCTGGGTCTTGTGGGAATGGGGATGTTCACGCATGCGAGTGCCCATAAGCTCTCAGGTGGAGAAACCCATCGGGTTGCAATTGCCCAAGCCCTTGCCTGCTTTCCGGAAGTTATTCTTATGGATGAACCTACCGCCAGTGTGGATGTAGAAAATCAGATCAATATTGAGCGTATAATCAAAGAGATTAACCGGGAAAAAGGAATTTCGGTAATTTTTACGACTCACGATATGATTCAAGCCTCAAGGCTGGCAGATAAAACCGTTTTTCTATTTGAAGGAAAGGTTGCACAATCCATCTACGAAAACATCTTTAGCGGCCACATTGAAGTCGATTCTAAAGGAAACAAATACTGTGTATTACAAAGCGGCCTGAAGATGCGTGTTTCTTCTCAAAATACGGGGCCTGTTCGAATATCGATTGATCCCTGTGCGGTGAAGCTTAACCAAATAGAAAGGGACTGCTCGACGCATAACAGCTTCAAAGGAACTCTTATGCAGCTTGCGAACGAACAAAGCAAAGTGCGAGCTCTGGTTGACGTTGGGATACCCCTTAGCGTGTTGATCCCCAAGGATGTGTTCAAAAGCCTCCACTTGGATTTAGGAGAGGAAGTCCGGCTCTACTGCCCGGAAGATAGCATTGACGTTTTCTAATTTGGCTTTCCAGTTTTTGTGATTAAATGATATCTTTTTACTTTACATGGTATTTAGATCGTGTTAATATTTCATCTTTTATATTATAGAAAACAAATAGTAAAATATTTGAAAGGCTTACCCATGAAAAAAAAAGATATCAAATATTTTAAAGAATTTTTGACCAGCAGGCTGGAAGAGCTTTTAAGCCATGCAGATGACACTGTCTCTGGTATGACTGCGCCTAAAGAAAATTTTCCTGATCCGACAGACCGTGCCTCACTTGAATCCGACCGGAATTTCATGCTTCGTATAAGGGACAGAGAAAGCAAGCTGATCAAAAAGATCAAGAAAGCCCTTGCACGTATTGAAGACGAAACATTTGGAACATGTGAGACTTGCGGTGAAGAAATTTCCGTTGAAAGGATGAAGGCCAGACCTGTTACTTCTCAATGCATAGATTGTAAATCCAAAGAAGAAGCTCTTGAGAAAGCTCTCGGACTATAAAATCGGACTATAACAGGCATGGAAGGAATAGACCTCCACATTCATTCAACTGCATCTGATGGTACACTTTCTCCAACCGAAATTCTCACACTGGCTCAAAAAATTAAGCTCAGGGTCATTTCGATTACAGATCATGATACTATTGATGGCTCAAAAGAAGCTATACAGGCAGGCATACCGTCTTCAGTTAAGTTTCTAACCGGTGTTGAAATAAGCGCTTCTTCCCCGCCTTCCATCTCCTATGCAGGAAGTTTTCACATATTAGGATATTCCATCAGGCTTGATGATCCACAGTTGAACAAAACACTCGCTGTGCTCCAACGGGCCAGAAAAAATCGAAACCCAAAGATTGTAAAGCGCCTTAATGATCTGGGATTTGATTTTTCCTTAGAGGACGTTGCAAGTGAAATCGGTGATGGACAGCTCGGCAGGCCACATATTGCCAGATACATGTTAAAAAGAGGGTTTGTTAAATCGATTGATGAGGCATTTAGAAAATATATAGCTCAAGGCATGCCTGCATATGTAGATAAGTATCGTGTTGACTGCAGCAGGGCTATAGAAATTATTCTTGATGCCGGCGGAATTCCTGTTTTAGCCCATCCGTTTCTCCTTAACTTTGACAAAAATGAAACCATTGATCTGTTTGCCCTGTTAAAGGACATGGGTCTTAAAGGCATTGAAGTCTATTATCCGGAACATCCCCTTGATATTACAGCCTTTTACATAGAACTTGCTCAGCGTTATGGTTTGCTGAAAACAGGTGGTACAGATTTTCATGGTTCTTTGAAACCCGACATTGAGATGGGATCCGGGAGGGGAGATTTTATTGTGCCTTATGAAATTTATGAAAAAATAGTAAGGAACTTAAATGGAAGAAATTGACCTTTCTGAAGTTGAACAAAAACTTCAATATAAATTTAGCAATAAAGAGCTGCTTGATGAAGCCATGAGGCATAGTTCATTTGTGAATGAACAGCCTGACATCGGAATGCGGGATAACGAATGCCTGGAATTTCTTGGCGATGCGGTTTTGAACCTTGTTACAGGACATATTCTAATGCAGCGTTACCCCGAGCTAAAGGAAGGTGACCTCTCCAGGATGCGCGCCAATCTTGTTAATGATTCCCAGCTGGCTGCTATTGCGCGCAGGTTGAATCTTGGAGAGTATATGCAGCTCGGTAAAGGTGAAATTCATACAAAAGGCAGGGAAAAAAGCTCTATCCTGGCGAATGCCTTAGAAGCCGTCATCGCTGCAGTTTACCTTGACGGCGGTTTTGATGCTGCATTTACTACTATTGAAAAAAATTATTCTGTATTGCTAAATTCAATTAACGCTCCAAGCGCAAACCATGACTATAAAAGCAAGCTGCAGGAGCTTGTTCAGATAAGCAAAAAGACAGTGCCTTATTATACTGTTATCAATGAAAGCGGTCCGGATCATGATAAAACTTTCACCGTTCAACTTACAGTCAAAGAACTGAAGACGGAAGGTGTAGGTAAAAGTATAAAGCTTGCCGAACAGGATGCTGCAGAAAAAGCCCTTAAGATCTTAAATTCCGAGACTTCAGATATCGTTAAGTAGTTGAGTAGTTGATTGGTTGAGTAGTATAAAAATACAATATTATCAACATGCTGCAAATTATTATTTTTTGAGTGTCCAATCAATTAGCGATTTGCTAATATTGGTGTTAAAACAACAACTTAACCACTCAACCTCTTAACAACTTAACAAGGTCTCAATTAGATTTATGGAGAGAACTTTCACTATCCAGAATCCAAAATCCTGCAAAAAGCCCTTCATCATTCCGATTTTCATTCCTCATGCCGGATGTCCACATCAATGTGCTTTTTGCAATCAGAGCACTATCACGAACATTAAACGAAAAATTCCTTCCCCTGAAAAACTTTACTCGCTTATAGACACATTTCTTAAGTATAAGGGAAAACAAAGAAACCAAGTACAAATCGCCTTTTTTGGCGGAAATTTTCTGGGTCTAAAAACTCAGCATATAGAATCATTACTCCACGAAGCCGGCAAATTCGTTAATGCCGGCAGTGTAGATAGCCTTCGGTTTTCTACGCGTCCTGACACTATTAATAATGAAACCCTTGATATCTTAAACCCGTTTCCTGTTTCCACCATTGAGCTTGGTGTTCAGTCCATGGATGATCATGTGCTTTCCATGTCAAAACGGGGTCATACATCCGCTGATACTAAAAATGCAGTGCGACTTCTTAAAGAACGAAATTATGAAATCGGCCTCCAGATGATGGTCGGGTTGCCTGGTGATGATGAAACCAAAGCGCAACTTACAGGACGTCGGCTTGTAGACATGTCTCCTGATTTTGTCAGAATTTATCCCACCGTAGTTCTGGCCGGCAGTCTTTTGGCCAAATGGTATCAAAAAGGAAAATATGCTCCCATACCTCTTGAGCAATGCATCAGCCTTGTTAAAAATCTTTACCTGTTATTTCGTAAAAACGATATTAAAGTCATTCGCATGGGACTTCAGGCTTCAGAAAACTTTGAAAAAGATGCAGAAATTCTGGCAGGACCTTATCATCCGGCTTTTGGACATCTGGTTTTTTCCCGGCTTTTTCTTGATATGGCGACGGCGATTTTAGAATCAGAAGTATCGGTTAGAGACGAAGTCTGCATAAAAGTTCATCCACGGTCCATCTCTAAAATGAGAGGCTTAAAAAACATAAATATTGAAACCCTTAAAAGAAAATATAACATTAAATCGATAAAAATCATTCCTGACATCTCACTGACAAAAGATAGTTTGATTGTTAACAGTTACCCTCGCCATTTTTAACAGTTTCAGCGATTAGCTTTCCTGTTGAATGTAAAAGCTTGAAACAGTTACTTTTTTTAATAAAGCTAAGTTGACAAAAATATATATTATTGGTTGACAATAAGTTGATAATTAATATAATAGCCCTGTGAATTCAAAAGAAAAAATCTTAAAATACATAAAAGGCAGGCGCTTTGTCACAGGGAAAGAACTGTCCGAATTTCTCGGAATATCGAGACAGGCTGTTAATAAATACCTGCAGGAATTAATACAGGATAATAAAATAGTTAAAGAGGGGGTTACCAAAGGAGCCGTTTACAAGGCTTCGCATGCCAAAAGGAAAGTCCGGTCAGTAAAGAGATTTGAAAAAACCTATATCTTGTCAGCCCTTGAAGAAGATAAGGTATTTCGTGACTTGGCACCGCTTTTAAATTTTAAGCAGGAACTGAGCAAAAGTGCTTTTAGAATAGTCCATTATGCATTCACAGAGATGTTAAACAATGCAATAGACCATTCTGAATCTGAAAAGTGTTTCATCGAGTTTAGTATTGACCCTTACATGTTTAACTTTCGCATCAGGGATTTTGGAAGAGGTGTCTTTAATTCAATTTTCACAAAATTTAATCTGGCTGATGAGAACGCCGCTATAGGAGAACTGCTAAAAGGAAAGACAACGACCATGAAGGAAAAGCACACCGGAGAGGGAATATTTTTTACTTCAAAATCCTCTGATGTTCTTTTCTTAAGATCTCATAAAATAAAACTGATTTTTAATAATATAAAAAAAGATGTTTTTGTTGAAGAAAAAAGATTTATTAAAGGAACTGAAGTAGCTTTTAGCATCAGCAAGCGCTCAAAAAGGAGACTTGATAAAATATTTTCTTATTTCGCCCCGGAAGAATTTGATTACAGATTTGAGAAAACGAGAGCTCTTGTAAAGCTCTTCCACCAGGACTACGTTTCACGATCAGAGGCAAAAAGGCTGCTTTATGGTCTTGACAGATTCAAAGAAATAATACTCGATTTTAAAGGTGTCAAATCTATCGGTCAGGGCTTTGCTGATGAAATATTCCGAGTCTTTAAACAAGAGTACCCGGATAAAGTCATAAAAACCGACAACCTTAGCCCGGCTCTACAGCAAATCATTAATCATGTGGTTGACAATAATATTAAGTAAAGGTTGACAATAAGTTGACGATTTAATTTTCCCAAATTCATTAATACTACATGAAGTTGTTTGTTACTCGATTCCGGTTTCTATTTAAAATTTAGTATTCTCCCGGACCATACCCTTGAAAAAAACAAAGTAAAGATTGATGTTCTTTCTTGATATTTTTTAGGGGAATAATTTACCCTTTATTTTTCTTCAGGGAGCCGTACGACCAGGACGGGCTTTTCTGACCGTCGCAAAACCCTTCTGGCCGTGCTCCCTATCATTGCATCTGCAAGTGTACCTCGTCCGTGGGTTCCCATCACAATAAGATCGCAGTTTTTTTCTTTGGCCTGCTTCAAAATCTGCTCAACCGGATTTCCCCTTTCTACAATAATTTCATCTGCTATAAAGCCGGCACCTTCCTGCCCTAGTTTTGCGTCCTCGCTAAACTGATCCAGAACGGCTTTAGCTGCCGCAGAATCTCTTTGCTTACCAATGAGAGCTTCCCTTGCCTCGCTAGAATGCTGGGCCTTAATCTCCTCCCATCGGTCCGCACTGATATAACCGATAATATGGGAATCCACAAACTCGGAGACTTCGGGCAGCACATGCAAAAAAGTAATCCGCGCACCATAGAGGTTGGCGAGACTCAGTGCATATGCGAATGCATACCGAGCACTTTCTGAAAGATCTGTTGCATAAAGAATTTTTTTAACTTCAATTTTTGGGAGTGTCATTTTTCTGCCTCGTTACTAATTTAATAAAGAAATTCCGAAGAAAATTTTTAAAACCAAAATCAGCTTGCCGGAGACTTTTTAATAATCCCCTTAAGTTGCCCGATCCAGATGCCGCTTAAGAACCAGGAATATGCATAGGTTCCGAATAGAATCAGTACAAAGGCCTTGATGATATCCATGGCGCTTCCGTTCAAAGAAAAGCCAGGGACGTAACCGAATAAAAACGGCCCCAGGTACAGAAACTTGGCGAATTTAAAGGCTGAAAAGGCGGTTCGCCACATATTGGCTTTGGCAATGGTCGCCCCGGCAAAGGCGGCAATACAGACCGGTGGCGTTATATTGGAGTCCTGGGATAACCAGTAAACAATCATGTGGGCTGCGATTTCATTAACACCCAGGTGGGTCAAGGCAGGTACTGCCACCACTGCAGTGATGAGATAGGCGGCGGTAACCGGAACACCCATGCCGAGGACCAGGGAAGCCAGTGCGATTAAAAATATAGTTAAAACCAGTGAGCCCCCAGCGAGTTCGATAACAATATCTGCAAAGGTCAGTACCAGTCCGCTAAAGGTGAGCACGCCGATTATAATGCCGATAACACCCACAGTAGCGCCGATTTTAAGACTGCTTTCCGTCCCGGACCTGGCCGTTTCCACAAATCGTCTCAATTCAAACCCTACACTCTCACGCCGGTTTTTTCGGAAAAAAATTATAATAAAATACCCAATAAAGCCGATGATAACCAGGCTGTTTTCTGAAACAAGTGTACTGCCTGAAGCCTTGTTGAGAAAAGAGCCCAAAAGCACAAACACCATAATGACTGTAAGCGCCAAATCAATCCGGGTTTCCTTTTCCTTAAAACTGACGGCAATACAGGTCGCAAGTCCTAAAATAGCGGAAAACCCCGGGGAATAGCCGTTGAGCATAAAAATCGTTATGATCACAAGGGGCAAAATAAAAACCCATTGCCTTTTCAGGATCTCCATGGGGCTGTGTTCGGATTTTTCGCCCACGATATTGTGCTTTTTAGCTTCATAATGGACCATAACAAAGACGCTGAAAAAGTACATAAAGGCAGGAAATATGGCCACCAGCATAATTTTGGAATAAGGCACGCCGGTCAGTTCCGCCATGATGAATCCGCCTGCGCCCATGATCGGCGGCATGAACATCCCGCCGATGGAAGCTGCCGGTTCAATGGCGCCG
>JAUWMJ010000370.1 GCA_030613225.1 Desulfobacterales bacterium | reverse complement strand
ATCATAATCCATTCCTACTTTCAATTTGTCATAATTCTCTTGATTTATCTTGCTACAACATAAGAAAATGATTGTAGTAATAAGCCAAATAATGAGTATGTTCGCAAATATAGTTCTACGGGAAAAGGCCATTTTGTTTTTCCTTTCTCTGCTTAACAATAGTACGGTAGGAAGAAATTGTTATATAGTTCATTTCTTATGATTTTTTTTATTCCATCTTTTTTGTTTCTTTTGCTTCAATTTGCCAGGTGGATATTTTTTTACATGTTCATTATAATGGACATAAGGTTTGCTGATATCCATCGCTATATTCACAAAACCGCCTAAACCCACACGAAGTCAAATATCAAGGCATGTATCTTAAAAAAAGAATCTTATACCGATTCCTGCTTCAAAATCAAAATCCGTATCAGGCGTTAAGTTAAAAATCGGGACCAGTTCGAAAAAAGCACCTAATGGTACATTTTCAAATAAGTACTCTATCCCAACCGGAATTCTGATACCGAGTTTATCATCCTTCTTTTCGCGATCAATAAATCGAAGTCCGCCTCCGAAATAAAGTGGCAATTTACCATGCGGAACTTTGATTAAATCATATATATGGTAAAGATAATCTCCATAAATATGAAATTCATTATTACCGCTGGTTTTCCATCCGACTCCCGCATCAATAGCACTTTTGTCATCAAGCATATATTTGACGGTAAAACCGGTTGGTTCACCGGCGATTACACCGGCTCCAAATTTTTTTCTTTCAAGAGCAAGGGCATTAGTTGCAATAAAAATTATTAGAATTATTGCGCAGCATTTTATTTTCATATGGTTTTCTCCTTTTCCCGCTCAAAGTCCGGGATCTTCGACTTGATCTCTTTACAGGCACTCTAATGTGTACCAATAGCACAAAGCAATCAACAGGCAGAGACCTTTGAAAAATGCTGATTTTCGAAGGTCTCTCAGAGAACGGCGGTGGCAAATGAGCTCATCTATATCCATGTTGATAATACCTAAGTTGAGCGATTTTTTGCGAAGATATGTGCTGAGGTCTTGATGCATAAGGATTTGCAAAAACCACAGGCATACCCGTGGATATGTCGAGGATTTTTGCAAAGCCTTTATGCGCAAGAGATCGGCGCAGATCGAGTAAAAAATCGCTCAATTTAGGTAATATTCATATACTTTGTCATGGAGAAAAATGCGGTTAATGATTAACCTCAATAAGTGTACTCCGTAAAAAGATTTCTCAGCCAACCCAATACATCATTTAGAGTTCAATATTTTATTTATTTTCCTTGAAAGCTCTCCCATACTAAAGGGCTTTTGAATAAAGCCGTTGCAGCCTCGCTTCAATATTTCCGTGGCCTGACCATCGACACTGTAACCGCTGGAAAGAAGTACTTTCACTTGGGGATTGATTTCCTTCAATTTGTCATAGACTTCACCACCACTCATTTTCGGCATAATCAAATCCAGGATGACCAGGTCAATCTTAGCGCTGTTGGCTTGATATTCTGAAATCGCTTCCTTACCGCTGATGGCTTTAAGCACGCTATAACCTAATTTTTCAAGCATCTCAATGCTGACATCAATTATAATTTCCTCATCGTCAACCAGCAAAATCGTACCCTTTCCCGGTTTAACCGGGATTGGGTCTTTGTGGGGGATGTGTGTATGAATATCCGGTTTATCCAATGCCGGAAAATAAATATAAAAGGTCGTTCCGACACCTTGCTTGGAATCGACGTCGATATACCCGGCATGGGCTTTAATGATGCCGTATACTGATGCCAATCCTAAACCCGTGCCTCTGCCCAATCGTTTTGTCGTAAAAAAAGGATCAAAAATGCGCTCCAGCGTTTTAGTGTCCATGCCTTCACCGGTATCGGTAACTTGCAGCATCACGTAATTGGCTGCCACAGGCTTGTATGGCTTATCCGTCATGTCTTGGCTACTGACGTTCATGGTTTTAAGAGTGAGATCGCCTCCCCCCGGCATTGCATCGGCAGCATTAATAAATAAGTTGAAAAGAACCTGTTCTATCTGGGCCCTGTCCGCCTCGATCGCCCACAGGTCTGATTCAAACCGACGGTTAATCGTAATCTCCTTTCGGGTACGGCCAATCGTTTCAGCACTATCGGCAACGATCTTGTTCAAAAAAAGGCGTCTTGATTCAAATTTTCCCTTTCTGGCATAACCGAGTAGCTGACTGGTCAGCCTGGCCCCTCTTGTGATACTTTTTTCTATATTTTTCAGTTTGTTGTATTGTGGGTGTGAGCTGTCAATATCATAGAGCAGCAGCGAAATATTTCCCTGGATTCCCATCATTAGGTTATTAAAATCATGAGCGATGCCCCCTGCAAGAGTTCCAATCGACTCCATCCTTTGGGCATGCTGCAATTGTGCTTCGAGTTTTTCCCTTTCGGAAATATCACGAAGGAGCACCAGTATTCCCGCCGGATTTCCTTCATGGTCTTCATACCGTGAAGCGCTAATACTGACATCTATGAGCCGCCCATCTTTTGTATATCGTTTGGTTTCAAACCCTTGGCATGAGGTCCCATTTTCAACGAGTCCTTTGATAACAGCCATGGTTGATTCTTTCTCAAGCTCAGGAAGAAACGGGATACGTTCCCCTTCCACTTCTGAAAGCGTCCAACCGAATATTTGAACGAATACAGGGCTTACATACTTGGTTCTACCTTGCAAGTCGTAAATAACAACGGCGTCGGCTATGAATGAATCAAAGAGCGGTACAGCTCTTCAGCCTTTTTAGATTCTTTATAAAGCTTCCTGAAATTTTCTTCGCTTTCCCGTAAAGCCTCTTCCGTGCGTTTTCGTTCGGTAACGTCTTTCAGGCTCCCT
>JAUWMJ010000158.1 GCA_030613225.1 Desulfobacterales bacterium | reverse complement strand
CCTGATTTTTACAGGATATTTTTCATCAATTTCCTCATTCCATTCCACGTCGATTTGCCTTTCAGGATTCATATTCAAGGCATTAATACAACCTGCACGGTGGACGGTAACGCCATATCCCCTGGTAATATAACCTGTAATGGGATCTCCGGGAACCGGCTGGCAGCACTTGCCGAACTTTATCAGGATGTCATCCGCACCCTTTACGATTACTCCCCCCTTTGGTTTCTTTTTCTTTACCCGGCTGATTATCTTGTTAAAAATAGATTCCCGTTTTTCTTCCAGTTCGGGCTTTAGAGCAAATTTTCGTACTACCTGCAACGGGGTGATTTTGCCGTAACCAACATTTGCAATAAGATCATCTACTGTCTTAAATCCGAAATGCCCGGCTACATTCTCCATGTCCTCTGATTTCATTGATGCACTGAAATTAAGGCGATATTTTCGAAAGGCTTTTTCACACATCTCACGGCCAAGGCTCAGGCTTCGACCTTTTTCCTGGGTTTTAATCCACTGCCTGATTCTTGACCGAGCCTTAACCGTCTTTACAAATTTAAGCCAGTCCTTGCTCGGATGGTGACTTTTTGATGTGATAATTTCAGCAATATCGCCTGTTTTCAGTTCATGCTGGAGAGGAACCATCCGCCCGTTCACTTTTGCTCCGCTGCACTGGTTCCCAACTTCTGAATGTATGGCATATGCAAAATCTACAGGTGTGGCACCTTTTGTCAGTGATTTAATTTCTCCTCCCGGAGTAAAAACATAGATTTCATCCGGGAAAAGATCGATGCGGACATTTTCCAGAAACTCACTGGGATTGCGAAAATTTTCCTGGTTTTCAACCAGATTCTGAATCCAGGCATATGTCTGGCTTATATTCTCATCAATATTTTTGCCTTCCTTATAACTCCAATGGGCGGCAATTCCTGATTTTGCAACCTTATTCATTTCCCAGGTTCGTATCTGTATTTCTATCCGTTCGCCAAACGGCCCGATAACCGTAGTGTGGAGGGATTGATACATGTTCGGCTTCGGACGTCCGATATAGTCCTTGAACTTAATGTCAATAGGTTTCCACAGGGCATGGATAAGCCCCAGAGCTTCATAGCACTGGGGTATTGTATCGAGTATTATCCTGAAGGCGATAATATCATAAACATCATCAAATTCGAGGTTCTGACTGACCATTTTCTGATATATGCTGTAATAATGTTTGTTTCTGCCCACAATTTCGCATTTTAGATTGACCTCACCCAACTTTTTTGTCATGTAATTTTTTACAGTTTCAACATATTTTTCACGCTCCTCTTGATCTTTTCGGACAAAGCCTTTTATTTTGGAATAATCTTCCGGCTGAAGATACATAAATGAAGTATCTTCAAGTTCCTTTTTTATCCAGTAAATGCCTAGACGGTCTGCAATAGGAGAATAAATATCAAGGGTCTCCTGGGCAATCTTTCTCTTTTTTTGTTCGTTATTATGAAATTGTAGCGTTCTCATGTTATGCAGCCGGTCAGCCAGTTTAATCAAAATGACCCTGATGTCATCTGCCATGGCAAGGATCATTTTCCGTATACTTTCAGCCTGACGCGCCTGCGAGCTGCGGAATGGAAGTTTGCTCAGCTTTGTGACACCGGACACTATATTAAAAACGTCCTGGCCGAACATTTCTTTTATATCTTCCTCAGTTGCACTGGTATCTTCAATTACGTCATGCAAAAGTCCGGCAGCCACACTCACAACATCGAGATTCATATCAGCCAGAATACTGGCGACTTCAAGGGGGTGAGAAAGGTATGGTTCACCGGACAGCCGAACCTGTCCTTCATGAACCCTTGCAGAGTAGATATAGGCTCGATCTATAATATCTGGGTCTGCATCAGGATTGCTTTCATATACCTTGTCAAGTATATCGCTGATACGAATCATTTGTTTAATATGCCTTGGCAAAAACCACCCGGCCACTGGAGCTTTTCCCACAGCAAATACATTTCCCTGTACTTGTATCGCTTTCAAAGGGTATACACCGGATTGTAACCTTAAGGTCTTCCTTTATTTTTGACTCACATTCATCCGAGCCGCACCAAAAAGACAGTGCAAATCCGCCGTGAATCTCAGGTTTTTCCTGATTTTCAGGGGTGAAATAGTCATTAAACTCATTTTTATCGTCGATAATTATAGTATGTTCTTTCTTAAATGACAAGGCCCGGTCAAAAAGAATCTTTTGTATTTCATCTAAAATATTTGTTATTTCACCGACAAATTGATTTCTTTTTATTGACTCTTTGTCCCTGTGGTCCTTGTCTCTCCTTCCGACAAATAATGAATTATCCGCAATATCTCTTGGCCCAATCTCAACTCTAAGCGGTATTCCCTTTTTTATCCAGTCCCAACCCCTTGCACCACCTATATCGCGATCGTCAATTTCAACACTTATCATGCGGTTATGATACTTTATGTCTTTAAGCTCTCTTGACAGGCTTTCTGTATAGTCCATTACTTTTTGTCTGTCTTTGTCCTTTCTGATGATTGGTAAAAGGACTACATGCGAAGATGCTATTTTTGGAGGGAGGATAATTCCGTCGTCATCACCATGAGTCATGATGAGTCCTCCGATAAGGCGTGTAGATGCTCCCCATGAGGTTGTCCATGCATATTCCTCTGTTTCTTTGGCCGACTGAAACCGGATATCGGACGCCCGTGAAAAATTCTGTCCAAGAAAGTGTGATGTGCCTGCCTGAAGGGCTTTCCTGTCCTGCATCATTGCTTCAATACACAAGGTGTCAACTGCGCCGGGAAATCTTTCAGAAGCTGTTTTTCTTCCTCTGATTACAGGCACGGCCAGGTATTCTTCAGCATGCTTTGCATAAATATCGAGCATCATTTTAGTTCGCTCCAGGGCTTCCTCTTTTGAAGCATGTGCCGTATGCCCTTCCTGCCACAAAAATTCACTGGTCCTTAAAAATAAGCGGGTTCTCATCTCCCACCTCACCACATTTGCCCACTGATTGATCAGCACCGGAAGGTCTCGGTAACTGCTGATCCACTTTGAAAATGAATCTCCAATAATTGTTTCGGAAGTAGGGCGGACAACCAGGGGTTCCGTTAACCGGCCTGCGGGTTGAAGACCGCCATCTGCACCTTTTTCAAGTCTGTGATGGGTTACTACAGCGCACTCCTTTGCAAAACCTTCAATATGCTCAGCTTCTTTCTCAAGAAAGCTTAGCGGAATAAACAAAGGGAAATATGCATTTTTTACTCCTGTTGATTTAAACATGTCATCAAGAGCATGCATGATATTTTCCCAGATAGCATAACCCCAGGGTTTAATTACCATACAGCCCCTGACCGGCGATCTTTCCGCAAGGTCCGAAGCCTTGATTACCTGCTGATACCATTCTGAGTAGTCTTCTGCCCGTGTGGGCGTAATTGCTGTTTTAGTCTGATTTGTCATAATATTCCTTTCTCAACTTGCTGCTTATATTACCTTTTTTTCATATTTTTCAACTTCTTCCAGTAGAATTTCAACCAGTTTCTCTTCGGGAAATTTCCTAACAACTTTTCCCTGTTTGAAAAGTATGCCAATACCATCTCCACCGGCGATACCGATATCTGCTTCTTTTGCTTCTCCCGGTCCGTTTACAACGCACCCCATGATTGCAATTTTTATCGGTGTGGATTTTAACAATAGTGACTTTTCAAGTTTCTCAACAATTCCAAAAAGATCAATATTACAGCGACCACATGTCGGGCAGGATATGATTTCCGGCCCATATCTGCGAATATCCAGCCCTCTTAATATTTCGTATCCAGTCCTTATCTCTTCAACAGGATCTCTTGTCAAAGAGACACGAATGGTATCACCGATGCCTTCTGCAAGGAGCATTCCGATGCCCAGGGAAGATTTAACAATTCCCGAATAAAGACCCCCGGCTTCCGTCACACCAACATGAAGGGGAAGATCAGTCTTTTCCGAAAGGAGCCTGTATGCTTTAACTGTTCGGTGGACGTCGGATGCTTTTAATGATACTTTTATTTCGTGAAAATCAAGAGATTTTAATAAATCGATATTTCGAATAGCGCTTTCTACCATCGCTTCCGCACACGGGCCTTTATATTTTTTTAGTAAATCTTTTTCAATAGATCCTGAATTAACTCCTATGCGAACAGGAATATTAAAGTCTTTTGCACAGTTAACAAGGGCCTTAACTTTTTTCCTGTTGCCTATATTTCCAGGGTTTATCCTCAGACCGTCCGCACCTGCCCTTGCCGAAGCTATTGCAAGACGATAATCAAAATGAATATCGGCAATAATGGGAATAGATATCTTTTTTTTTATTGAAGAGATCGCTTCAGCTGCCTCCATGTCAGGAACAGCAACTCTTACTATCTCACATCCTGCGGCCTCTAAACGCTCTATCTGAGCAACAGTAGCCTGGATATCCTGTGTAAAAGTATTTGTCATGGACTGGACGGAAACAGGAGCCATGCCGCCGACTTTAACATTGCCAACCATAACAGGCCGGGTTTTTTTTCGTTTTATTGCAAAAGGCATGAGCCTTTATACTTCAGATTTACAGGAAAAACAATTACAAAAAATGTCTCCGAATTTTGCTTGAATAAAGCAAATTCCTCTGTTAACAATTATTGTAACCGTTCACGGCTTGAAATTGGAAAGTAGAAAACCGCAAGAGATGACCCATGCTTCGCCTTTGGCTTTAGTCTTCGCTTCCCAGCTACGCCTTGACAAGACCCAGGCACAACCGTGAACTGTGAATCGGCAACTGTGACCGGCTACAAAGCATGAAGGCTATATTTCCAATTTCTAATTTCAACATTCCGTGAACGCTTACCAAAATTTGTACCCGTTCACGCCCATTCAGAACAAAAAGGTCGCACAATCGACGTACTGTAAGCGTTCACAGGTGCTGCAGATGTGCGTGCTCAGGGCGACCAGCTATAGTCTGCTATGCTGATCGCCCTGAGCGCGTGCAGATGCGGTGCATGTGAACGCTTACCAAAATTTCTATAATCGGTTCCGGCTTGACCGGGTTAGTGAGGAGAAAAATGAGTCTTGGACAAGGTAATAGTTTCGCAGAAAAGCATAAGGGTAACATAAAGCTTGATCCTTTAATTAAAGAAGCAGTTTTAAAACGTTCAAAGGAAGAGAAACTTTCCTGTGCTGTTGCATTTGAAATCGCAAAAGAACTCGGCGTTGAAGCGGCTGAAGTAGGAAAGACGGTTGATCTTTTAAATTTTCGACTTATGAAGTGCCAGCTTGGGTTGTTCGGCTATATGCCGGAAAAAAAGATTATAAAACCACAAAATACTGAAAATCAGGATTTAAAAGACGCAATTTTTAATGCGCTTGTTGATGGACGACTTCCCTGCAAGAATGCATGGGAGATTGCATCTGAATTTAAAATAAGAAAGATGACTATAAGCAGCGTTGTTGATGCGATGGGAATTAAAATAAAACCCTGCCAACTCGGAGCATTCTGATTAATCGTACTAACCAATAATCGTACCTGTTCACGCCAACTTTGGAGCAAAAAAGTCGTGTAATCTCCGTCCTGTGGCCGATCACAGGTGTTGCATATGTGCGTAATCATGCCTTGAGTATTGCCACATCGTACTCGGCTATCAATTCATCCCTTGTTACTAAGGTAAATTTTTCAATGATGGCTTGGGCAATCAATATTCGGTCAAAAGGATCTTTGTGAATATCAGGCAGTTTTCCTGCAAGTTGTGCGTGATCATGATTTATATGAAGCGGAGTAAACCTGTGCAATTTGATCTCTTCAAGCAGATTGTCAGGAGTTTCGAGCTTACCAATATTTCTTTTGATGCCAATTTCCCATACAGAAGCAGCACTTACAAAAACCATGTTACTACCGTCAATAATACTGTTTGCGGCAATCTCTGAAAGAGTTGGATTATTTTCCAATGCCCATATTAAAACATGGGTATCCAGCAGGAGATTCATGTTTGATCCGGGAAAATTGATGAATTATAAAAACCGTCTATAATTTCTTTATCAGTTTTATCAAAATCAGCAGCTATTTTCACACTGCCTTCCCAACTTCCACCCAATTTACGAGGCAAACTGTTTTTTTTAAACGCAGAAAGAACAGCAACTGGTTCTCCGGCCTTACCGATTATTATTGATTCATTTGTTTCCTGAATCATCTTTATCAAATAAGACAAATTGGCTTTAACTTTTGAGATATTAGTGATTTGCATAACAAGTTTCCTTTCCACAAACATTCAATGATTAATTAGTTTAGTCTGGTCTGGTCTGCTTGTCAATTATTTTTTGCTACAATGTTACTCGCGGCTTTAAATAAATAAAATTAGATGGATTTTTTAGTTTGTTTTGGAATAAGATAAGTGAATTAAATGGGAGGGGAATTAAATTCTCACAACATAATTAAACTGGCAACATAACGTTCCGGAACCCGCAACCTATAGACAGGTGATTTCCATCTTTATATTAAGAAAAAATTATTACGCCTTGTTATTGGGCTCTTTCCAGGTAAAGATCTGGGAATTCCTTCTGGAGCTCATTCATGAGATCTTTAATGGTTGATGATAGGAGAAGACTGGAAATGATAGAACAGCAGACTTTCCCGGGTTTTATTGGATTGAGAAAAACGGAGAGTTTCTTTTTCTTCGGATAGTAACGAAACCTTTCGACAAGCCCCAGCTCTGAGATCGTCAAATTTGTCTCGGGCTCTTTAACTCTTTCAAGCACTGACTCCAGTTTCTTTTTCATTATTTCATCCATTTTTTATTAATAAGTACTTCACGGGCATTGTCAACTTCGCCCCTTCCCAAGATTCGACATTGGATTTGAGCATGCCTGTGGATTGTAGTATTTCAGTTCGCACTTATATAAAATAAGTGCGAACTGTTTTCTATGATAAATATTGATTTTTCAGGCTCAATAATAGTATGATATAACAGATTTTATATCTGGAGGTTAAAATGCAAAAATTTTAACCGTCCTAATGTTTTCAATCTGTATAATAATCTGCGCGTGTGATGTTGAATGGATAGGGTTGGGGTGATGATGACCCTGAATCTGAGAAGATCTGCATTTACACAACAGCTACTGTTGACGTCATTTACGTAACCGAAATTCACGTTATTACCAACATTGATGTTTTATGAAGTGGTAT
>JAUWMJ010000288.1 GCA_030613225.1 Desulfobacterales bacterium | reverse complement strand
ATAGACTGCTTTAATATGGATCTAATCTGATCAGATATTCTTTCCTTGTGAATTACTGCATTATGTAATGTTTTCGTCATAAAATTCATCTCTTTATATTAAAACCATTTTTATAAAAGTTAGTTTTATAATATATATTCTATTTGTCAAGTAAAAAATTAAGAATGTAAAAAATGATCCTACCCCGGTATTGTGAACACTCAGTTAAGCCTCTATAATGAAAATTAAGGAGGATAAAAGCATTAGTTATAAACCGAAAAGAAAATATGACCGGGATTTCAAGAGGGGGTGGTGAATATCGAAAAAAATTTCTAACCTTGAAAAAAGCGCGAAAATCTGGATAGGGATATGGACATGGGGTTCATTGGTCTACCGTTGCAGCAATCGATTTGCTGACATTGTGAAAATGGTGCTTTTAAACAAAATTTTTATCAATGTGTTATCTTTAAAACTTATTCCCTTTACAAAAAAACTGCTTTTCTGCTATGAAAGCCGCACAAACGTTCTGTTAAAAAATTTGAAGATTTCCGGGACATTTTTAATTAACTAACCAACCTAATCAATCAACTGATAATTACCTCCAATTGAAATCGTTTAACCCATTCGAACGGCATAACCAACGCCGGCAGCAGTCATGCCAAGCTTTCTTGCCGGATCGCTTAGTGATATTTTCAGCTCATGGGCCGCTCAATAACAAAATAGGCTCCGAGCTTTTACGTGTGTCTTTTGGCGGCCTTGGCGAAATATCTCATCTGGCTCGATCTCAAAGATAGATGCGACCTTGTCGGCTACCGAATTTAAATCATATCCCAAGCGCTGCAATTCATAATATCGCTCGAAATGATCATTTGCCTGGCTGAGGGTTCTCGCAAAAATAGGTTTACATTTTAGGCGCATGGATTTAGGTCATCTTTGTTCGATCCGAGTCTGCAAAACCACAGGAATAGCGAGCTATTTCGAGGATTTTGAAGTTAAGGATCGGACAAAGATGACCTGAATCCGGGATGTGCCGCGAAGCAAATGCCCTTGGGGTGCATAAAATATGAAGTTATTTTTGCGCGAGTCCTAAGTATGGACTGAAAGAATTCAGAATCTCTCAGTATGCGATCATCACCTTTAAGTCGATCCCCCGTATAATAACGTGGTGCAAGACTCCAGGGGCGTCTAAGCGAGCTAATCTTGGCATGGCATACTATATAGTAAAAATGAAATCATATTGCGAGTTTGTTTGTTTTTTAAAGACGTCCCGGTTAGTTCGCGAGCTTTGACACTGACTGCTTTTCCCAGCCGGAAATTCCATAATAAATATGGAGGTGATAATGAATAATCTAACCAATGAAGAAAAAGAAATTGAAAACAATATAGACTCACTTGTTTCTGTTTCCCGCAAGAAAAGGGAGCGAATTGAGTCTATCTTGGCGAAAGCAAAAAAGACTAAAGCTATAAGTCTCCGTATAGCAGAATATGATCTTGAAAAGCTAAAAGAGAAGGAAGCAAGCGATGGGATTCCATATCAGACCCTTATTAATACAGTCTTGCACAAGTACATTACGAACCAGTTGCTCGAGAAAAACGAAGTTCTTAAATCTATCCAGATATTAAGAAATAAAGAAGTTGTCTAACAAATCGCTGATCTTCACTTATCTATTTCTTTTTGACACAAAGGCATAAGAACACACTACGATATTATGTCTGATGATATTAGCCTTATTTCAGACCTCGACATTTTGTTAAGAAGTACGCTATTTTTTTGGACAAAAGCAATGCGTTAATAGTTGATAGCTTAAAGCTGATAGCTGATAGTCTCGCCCGCTGCAAGCGGCGGGATTAAATGATGAATAATCCTTTTATCCCTGTGAGCTGAGAGCTATGAGCTGTTCATGCAATCCCTTATCCTTTAAAGGTTTAGCATCATTTTTCAGTAATAAATTACGAAGTCTGTATTTACATAAGAATTTAGACAGTATGGCCTGCTTTTAACCCATGAAAATACATATCAATCTTTCTGAAGGTAGAAAATTAAAAAAGGCTATGCAAATCATTCAAACGAAAGTTCCTCCGGCCACTCCCGCGGGTGCCCGTCTCCTTCATATTTTTTGCAGGCGTCAATCACAAGTCGGTTTTTGTGTATAAACAGGTCTCTTTTAGGGTCGACATTATTGAACATCTTCCACAGCAAGAGGGAATTGTCTGACGGATCGATTTTAGCATCATAGAGGATAATTATATTAAAAGGTTCAAGACCTGTCATATCAAGGAGCTTATTTGAATAGAACCTGCCGGGTCGCTCATGTTCCTTTTCTACACATAGAAAAAGAATCGAGTTGCGCCGGGGAACTTTTACATTCCTTTGAGGAAAAGAAAAACGCCGGGCATTAATCACACCGTCGAGCTTTTTTTTAATCCTGTCAAGAATCTCCTCTTGCTTATCATCTGAAGCTGACGGACTGTGGTCAACCGGAATCCTCCGGGCTTCGCCGGGAAAACGAGCGGTAAGGTCTATGCCGATTTTATTGCCGAAGACCGGTGTTGGGGAGGAATGATCGAGAACATCGAGAATCCCTTTTGTCATTGTCAGATCGGATTGTATGTCGAAATTTTCAATAATTTTTTCGATAATCTGGTTCGGATCTTTAAGGTCAACATCCCGGTCAACCACAACGATTGCCTTGCAAAAACTCATCTGCCCCTGCCCCCAGAGTCCGTGCATAATCTTTTGAGCATGGCCCGGATATTCCTTGTCTATTGAAACAACCACAATGTTATGAAACACCCCTTCCCAGGGAAGCCAGTAATCTATAATTTCGGGAAGAACCATCTGAAGCAATGGCAGAAACAGTCGTTCCGTTGCTTTTGCCAGGTAACAGTCTTCCATGGGAGGCCGTCCTACAAGGGTGGCACAGTAAACCGGTGATTTCCGGTGGGTCACAGCAGTTACGTGAAATACGGGATAATCGTCAGCAAGGGAATAATAGCCCGTATGATCTCCAAATGGGCCTTCCCTTCGTAGTTCGCCCGGGTCAATATACCCTTCGAGAACAAATTCAGATTCCGCAGGAACCCGCATGTCAATGGTGATACATCGTGCCATTTTCACAGGCCGGTTGCGGATAAAGCCCGCCAGAATCATTTCATCTATATTCCTGGGCATGGGTGCAGTAGCAGCATAGATTGTGGCAGGATCAGCACCGATGGCTACTGCCACCGGCATCCGTTTTTCTGCACGACAGTATTCGTTGTAGTAATGACTGCCGTCTTTATGGATATGCCAGTGCATGCCGGTGGTATTCTTATCAAAGACCTGAAGGCGGTACATTCCCACATTTCTTCTTCCTGTTTTCAAACTTTTTGTGAAGACAAGGGGAAGAGTAATAAAAGGACCGGCGTCTTTTGGCCAGCAGTAAAGCACAGGGAGAATGGAAAGATCAACGTCATCGCCTGTATAAATTACTTCCTGGCAGGGAGGTGACTTTGAACGTAAAGAGCGGGGGAAAAACCTTGAAACGGATAAACCGGCAGGCAAAAGCCCAAGCATGTCTTTGATGCTTTCAGGCGGACGCATTTCTATATATTCCCGAATTCTGTCACCAAGCTCATCGAGTCTGTCAACTCCCATTGCCATGCAGATCCGCCTGGGACTTCCAAACAGGTTGGTAGCCACGGGAAAAGGAGAACCTTCAACATTTTTAAAAAACAGGGCTTTTCCACCATCAGGAGCTTTTGATTCAGCGTCAGTCAGCCTGCTGATTTCAAGATGGCTTGATACAACGCGATCAATAATCGATAGCTCCCCTGCATCTTTTAAGGTGCTGATAAAATCGGAAATGTTCTTATACCGGCTTTTCATGGCCCCGCTCCTCTGTAATCCGCAGCCTCGCAGATGGCAACAATCAGCTTTTTTGTCATATCCATTTCCTTATGAGTTCGTCACCCAGGATACCAAGAAACAGTATGATTGAAATAGCACTGTTTATGTGAAAAAAGGCGGTTTTGATTTGCGTTAAATCATGGGGCCTGACCATCTTGTGTTCTATTATAAGAAGTAAGCCCACCAAAAAAAGGGCTGCCAGGTAAAAAGCACCCATATCAAATACAATAAAAAGTAAAAATAAACATAGAAAGGAAATAAAATGTAAAACAGTGGAAATATGAAGTGCTGCTGCAGTACCGAATCTGGCCGGGATTGAAAACAGGCCCATCTTTTTATCAAACTCAACATCCTGGCAGGCATACAGAATATCAAAGCCTGCAATGTAAGTTAAAAGAGCCAAGGAAAGAATAATAACTGAAGAATCAAAGCCCCCGGTAATAGCGATCCAGGCCCCAATCGGTGCCAGTGAAATGCTCAATCCTAAATACAAGTGGGAAAGTGAAGTAAACCTCTTTGTATAGGAATAAAAGAAAAGAATAAATAATACAGGGAAGGACAATATAAAACAAAGCCTGCTTATCATGGCAGCAGCCAGAATAAAAATAAGGGAAAAACCTGTTACAAAACATATTGCGGATTTAATGGAAAGAGTTCCGGCAGGTATGGCCCTTTGGGCGGTACGGGGATTTTTTCCGTCAAACTTGGCATCAATAATTCTATTGAATCCCATTGCAGCCGATCGGGCTCCCGCCATGGCCACAAGGATCCAGAACAAAAGCCAAATGGTAACTTCGCTGTTTCGTTGCGCCAGGATTACAGCAGCCAGGGCAAAGGGAAGGGCAAAAACAGTGTGGCTGAATTTAATCATCCTGCCATATGTTTGGATGTGAGCCGCTATTTTAAATGTGTTTAATTTCATAAGTTTTC
>JAUWMJ010000330.1 GCA_030613225.1 Desulfobacterales bacterium | reverse complement strand
AATTCATTACTGAACAGGATGAGATTGACTTCCGATAAGCTCTATCTTTAACTGACTATCTGATACATCGTAAATATTTATCCCAAACGATTCAAAAGCCTTGAGCATCAAAGCAGCAGCAAGCTCTTTGGTTTTCCCGTTAAAATCGACGCTAATCGTTGCCCTGTCGGATTTAAGCTCTTTTACCTGGACAAACTTTACACCCTGTATAGTGCTCAGCATCCTGCGAAACATAACAAAATTGGCCAGATTCCCGGCTCCTTTTAGAAGGATTTCAAACTTTTCAGTGTCTTCATCCTTTTTAAGCCATGCAGATACTATCTGCCTGGCAATCTCTTCGCCGGCCAGGGTTCCGGCGCCTGAAAGCGCATCTCGCCCCCCTTCAATTTCATTCACATTTGCGGTTACTGCTGCCCTGCTTGTAGAGCCAATCTGCTTGCCCGTTTTTACCAATAGTGCACGAACTGCTGTCAGGCCCTTAAAAGATTTCATGTCTGCGCCCATAATGTTAGGCAAATTATTTGCAACCGAATTCCCTGTAATAATAACATCCGCATTCATTTTGGCTGCAAAATCGATAGCTTCCCGGTCGTTAAGATTTGGTTCGCCGGCAACAATTCTAAATGCCATATTCTGAAGACTTGGCCCATGCTTTATTATTTTAAAACCTTTCTCTTTCATTACTTCAACCATGGCTTTTTCTGAAGCCGAGTTTACAAAAGGCATACCCCTTCCCCACCAGTATTTTGGTGAGCCATCTTCAAGACTTTGCTCTGCGATGAAGAAAAGAATTTTTGGCATTGCCATTTTCCCCTGCATGATTCCAGCTTTTGTCAGCTTTCTCTTTACCATTTTGCTCGAAACAGTTACCTGAACCATCACCCTGTAAACACTTTCGGATCTGGCCTCAGTAAGCACCTTGTATCCTCTGATAAATTTTTCGATATTGGTGTAAAGTATTTTATTAAGTGTCTCAAAATTTTGAACCATCGAATCAATATTCATAAGACCAGTTGCCTTGAGACCAACTGCTGTGACCAGACAATTTTTTATCGCTTCCTGTCTTGCAGCAGAAACATCCTCTTTCTTGATATTACCTGTCCCCATTATAATAAAAGTGTCTTTTGCCTGTTGGGCATCTGCCGCGTCAATGCCGGATAAAAACATCACAGCAGCAATGAAAAATGTGGTAATCAATACTTTTTTGATTATACTATAAAATAAAGGCATACTTTTTTACCTCCACTTATTTTAGGAGCGCTTCGCTGCTCATTCACAATTGACAATTGTGAACAGTTAATTGTCAATTGTTAATTGTTAATTTTTCAGTGCCGCTCCTCAAGTCCCGACACGCGGCGCAAGCGCCTGCGCTGCGCGAGGGACGCTCCATAAGCTACGATTTCCGGTTTAGCGCATAATCGGCAACTTTTATCAGGATTTCTTTTGTTTCTGAAGGCTCAAATATCGAAAGGGCTTCTTTTGCCTTCTTTATATGTTCCGATGCCAGTTTTTGTGTATAGGAAATCCCTTTATACTTTAATAACAATTCTGCCAGTGTTTTGAAATCATTAACAGAAAAATATTTGTCTTTTATTATTTTTTCCATCCGGCTTCGATCTTTCATATCTGCAACTTTAAGAGAATATATAACCGGCAAAGTCAGCTTCCCCTCTTTTAAGTCAGCCCCGACTTCTTTTCCAAGTACTTTTGTATCTGAAGTATAGTCAAGCAGATCATCCGCCATTTGAAAAGCAAGTCCTATGTTATAGCCGTAATCTGATAGAGCTTTTTCCTTTTCATTCGGTGCATCACTAATGATTGCGCTTATACGGCAGGCTCCCTGGAAAAGGACGGCGGTTTTTCGCCTGATCACCTCAATGTATTCTTCTTCTGAAATGTCCAGCTCTCCTTTACGCATAAGCTGGTGTATCTCACCCTGGGACATATTTTCAGTAATTTTGGCAATGGTTCTGATAACCTTCATATTACCTGTTTTTGCTGAAATCGAAAGCGATCGCGCAAGAAGGAAATCGCCCACAAGAATTGCCGCAGAATTGCCCCAGATTGAATGGGCCACAGGCTTGCCTCTTCGCATGGCAGCATCATCTATAAGATCATCATGTAAAAGGGACGCTGCATGCAGATATTCGAAAACTGTTGAAAACGTCTTGTCATAATCGCCCTTATAGCCGCAAAGTCTTGCGGAGAGAACCATAAGCAAGGGTCTTAGTCGCTTTCCGCCGGAGAATAAAATATGGCGGGCTACCTCTGAAATCAGATCAAGATACGGGTTTAAATTTTGTTCAAGTTCGACCTCAATGGCAGCAAGATCATCTTTCACCATGGCAAGAATTTCCTGCTTTAGAACACTCATACGGCTTCTCCTGTAATGTCATATTCCCGGGTTTTGGTGATCTTCACGTCAGCAAAAGAGCCAATTCTTATGCCGGAATGCAACTTGCCGGTTTTAATATATGTAATACCATCCACATCCGGTGCCTGAAAAAAGGTCCTGCCTGAAAAAAGATTTTCTTCAAGCTCCTCTTCCACAAGCACTTTTACAATCCTGCCGGCATATTTCCGGTTATTTTCCATAGATATTTCCGCTTGAATAGACATAAGTCGATCATAGCGCATGTTTGCCACGTGTTCCGGAACATGATCCGTCAATTCGCAGGATGGAATGTCTTTAAAATCAGAATAAATGAAAACTCCAAGATGGTCAAAGCGCAGTTCCTCAACAAATGACAGGAGCGTCTCAAAATCCTTATCTGCTTCTCCGGGGAAACCAACGATTACGGTTGTCCTGATCGCAGCATCAGGAATACGCAATCTGATTTTATCTATCAACCTGTGCAGGTCATCACGGGTGTAATTACGTCCCATTCTCTTTAAAACCTTATTGGCGGCATGCTGAACCGGAATATCAAAATATGAACATATGTTTTCATTTTCTGCAACAGCTTTGACGACCGAATCTTCAATACTCTCAGGATGCATATAGAGAACTCTGATCCATAGCTCGCCTGCATAGCCTGTCTTTCCTGAATAAAACCGATTCGGTTCGGATATATTCGAAAGGTTTGTTAAAAGTTGCGAAAAATCAGAACCCTGCCGCAAATCCTTCCCATAGGATGTTGTATCCTGGGCAATCAGTACGAGTTCCTTTATTCCGGAAATATTTAAATGCCTTGCTTCGGCAATTATATCTGCAGACAACCGACTTTTCTGCTTTCCACGAAGCTTAGGTATAATGCAGTAAGTGCAATGCCTGCTGCACCCTTCAGCTATCTTCAGATAAGCCATATAGGAAGAACTTTGAACCCTTGGGGTATTTTGCCCTTGAAGGGGCAACAGATCAGGATTCGGCAAAAGACAATCTGAATCATCTGAATCATCTGAATCAAAGGAACCCCCGGCAGCCTCTATAATTTTGTCAAATGCACCTGTACCTAAAAAAACATCCACTTCCGGAAGTGTCTTGACTATCTCTTGCCCAAACCGCTGGGGAAGACAACCTGTAACAATAAGTCGCCTTAATGCTCCATTTTGTTTATACCCTGCAAGCTCAAAAATTGTATCAATCGATTCATTAACAGCAGACTCAATAAAACTGCAAGTATTAACAATTATGACTTCGGCATCAGCAGGATCATCTGTTATAGCCCATCCCTTTTCTCTTAACCGTCCGAGCATAATCTCACTGTCAACCAGATTCCTTGCACACCCAAGACTAACAAGATTCAGTTTCATTTTGTAAAAGTGCCTAAACCTGATGAATTCATAAAAAGTCGAATTCATCGATATTGTTTGAACACAATTATTTTGTTGATTGTTTTGGCGATAGGACCATAATCATTGTGCGACCTTCAAATTTGGGCGGTTGTTCAACCGATGCAATTTCTTCCGTTTCCTGAACAACCCTTTCGAGCAAATCTCGACCCAGCTGAGAAAGCGTAATCTCACGTCCTCTGAAAATGACAGTTACCTTGACCTTGTCCTTTCTTTCAATGAACTTTTTGATATGACCGATTTTAGTCTTAAGATCATGTTCATCGGTCTTTGGGCGTAACTTTATTTCCTTTAGCTGAAATGTGGCC
>JAUWMJ010000353.1 GCA_030613225.1 Desulfobacterales bacterium | reverse complement strand
CCAGCGGAGATCTCAGTCAAACCATAAAAATCCATTCTGATAATGAATTGTCTGAACTGGGAAATGTAATAAATGAAATGTCGAGCAATTTGCAGGAAATTATTCTGCTTTCAAAGACAATGTGTTCATCAGGCGAAAATTTCTATACACAAGTATCCGATATATTGAATCGACAAAGCTTAAATCCTGAACAAATTACCGAAGTTCGGAAAGAAATTGCGCAGCTTAATAAAGATCTTAACCTGCTGAAAGAGTTTACTGACTATTTCAGCTTTTATTCGGTAGAAGAATAAAATGATGTTAGAAAGCTATCTGGCATTTCCCGCAGGCATAATAATATCCACAGTTGTATCATCCCTTGGTATCGGTGGCGGCATCCTGTGGATGCCCTTTTTATTGATTGCATTAAAATTGAAACCAGAAGCAGCTGTATTGACATCCTTGCTAATTCAAACCGCAGGAAAAGGTTCGGGCTCAATTGCCTATTTAAGGCAAAAGAGCGTGGATCACAAGCTTGCGCTATTTCTGCTTTTGATTGCATTACCCGGCATCACCACAGGCGCCTTTATTTCTTGTGTTTTAACGCCTTCCCATATGGAAACAATTCTTGGCATACTTATAATGACAACCGCTTTTTTATTTGTTTCATCAAATCAAAAATATGACGACCCGGGTAAACCACGGACGGAAATCAAAAAAGCATATAGGTATTCCTGGGTTGCCATGCTCGTGTCCATCGGAAGTGGTATGCTGAGTACCGGCATGGGTGAGTGGTTGATACCTGTTATGAGAAGCAAGTTGTCACTTAAAATGAGCAATGCCATTGCCACCTGCATTTTCCTGACATTCGGAATTTGTTTTTTTGCTGCATTAATCCATTTGATGCTGGGAGGAAAGGCAGACCTGTCCATAGTTTTATGGGGGGTCCCCGGAGTAATAATAGGTGGGCAAATCGGTCCGAGGATTACAAATAAAATTAACGAACGATTATTAAAGGAAATATTTATTTTCCTGCTGACTCTTATCGGTATACATTTAATCTATAACTCGTTTCGAGGATAGCGCTAAAGTTTCACTGCGTGCCGAAATTTGAGCCTGACGCAGACACTTTGGTGACACGAATTGAAGCATCAGCGCTAACCTTTAGCGCTAATCGGACAGATAAGCGCAGACTTCGAAAAGTGCCGTTTTGCAAAGGTCTCCAACCTTGAACCGTGAACCTAATAAACTTGATGGTCTCTTAAAAAGTCAAAAAACCACATTTTACGAATTCATCAAACTTGACGGTTTCGTAAAAAGTCGAAAAATACCCCTTTTAGTCATTCCGGCGAAAGCCGGAATCCAGTCATTTCAATAGCTTCTGGACTCCGGCTTTTGCCGGAGTGACGGAATTGGGACTTTTTACGACGCCATCAAACTTAGCTGTTACACATAATCGTGTGTGCCTGAAACTACTTTTACTCCGGTTTTATTCTCCAGGATTTTAGCCATTTCCTCTGCGTCACTGTATGGGCAACCTGGTTTTGCATTGGCAAGACAGGAACTTAAGTAAATCTTGTCGGGTTTAATTTCCGACATCTTTATCGCCACGCCCATATTCGCAGCAAGGGATCGGCCCGGACATTCACATTTAACAAATGCTATAACCAGGGAAGGGTTCTCGAAAGTTCCTTCTCCCAGCGCTGCCGCTTTAAGGCAACGCCATTCTCCTGCACAACCGTAACCACTGTCCATGTAGGCACCACAACCTACTATAGCAATCTTTTCCATTTTAACCTCCTGAGCCAATTTCAAAAAGTCCCCTTTCGAAGTCTGCGCTTATCTGCCTCCCGCCATCGGCGGGACGTCAGGCTCAAATTTTGGCACTTTAGTGAAGCTTCAGCGCTATCCTCGAAATACTACATGTATTCCTGCCTGTCGTAGCGAAGCGTAGATCCCGCATATCGGGGCCCCGTAAGTCTGGCAGATCGTACTGGGGTGGTTAATCCGCCTGAGGCGGATCGCCTTCCTTGATCTTGAATCCCGCTGTAAGCGGGAAACATTTTGAAACTGTCTCACTTGAAAGGGAAAAACATGAAAACAGTAACTGCTGAAGAAATCCAGAAAAACTTTACTAAGGTTCTCAGCGGGATTAATAATGGTGAAGAAATAACCATTACCAAAAGAGGTAAACCTGTAGCAAAAATAGTATCCTTAGGTCCTAAAAGTGAAATTGAATGGCCTGATTTTTACAGTGAAGCTATTAGCCTTAAAGGTAAACCAGTATGCGAAATAGTAATTGAAGGCAGAAAGGACAGGTTCCTTACCCTTGATGAGAGGCAATCCATATTAGCTTCTCTCGCCGGAATAAAGATAGAATGTGGAGTCCCGAAGGGTTATTCCTCTGGGGTGGTGGATAAATAAAAAAGGACGTATCTATGTACAATCATCTATTCGGCCCGGTTCCTTCAAGGCGATTGGGAATATCATTGGGACTCGACCTGGTTCCGATGAAAACATGTACATTAAATTGTATCTACTGTGAATGCGAACAACTCATCTTACCTTAAATCGCAGAGAATACGTGCCCTTTGAAGAGGTCAAGAAAGAAATTTCTCATTTTTTGTCTCATAATCCCAGGCCGGATTATATAACATTCTCAGGTTCAGGTGAGCCAACTTTAAATTCTGGCATCGGGGATGTGTTACATTTTATCAAAAAACAGGCCTATAATATTCCTGTTGCAGTACTTACAAACGGAACACTGCTTTTTCAGAAAAAAGTCCTTAACGATATAAAAGATGCAACGGTTGTAATTCCTTCTTTAGATGCCGTTACTGAAAAAGCTTTTGCAAAAATCGTTCGGCCTGATCCAAAACTTAATATCGACACCATTATAAGCGGCTTAATCCAATTTAGAAAAGAATATGCCGGACAAATCTGGCTGGAAATTTTCATAGTCCCGGATATCAATGATTCAAAGGAAGAATTAACAGCACTAAAGAACGCTATAGAAAAAATCAGGCCGGACCAGGTTCAACTTAATACGCTGGACAGCCCGGGAACTATTCCCAGCATTCGCTCAGCCACCAGCCAGGAGCTGGAAAGCATTCTTGATTTCTGGCAGCTTGATACTGCGGAAATAATTGCTAAACTACCAAAACGAAAAGAGCTTCTTTCATATCGAGAAGACGCCGAATCAGCAATTTTAGAAACAATTGCAACTCCTATTAAACAGTTAGGCCCTAAAATCGCTCGTTTCTCCGACGTCGTTATTGTTAACTACTTATTTTTATTGGAAGTTATATTTGGGGCGTGGTCTCACACCCGAAAAAGCGTGGTGAAGAAAATATATCGAAAATCTCAAAATAAAGATTGACTATGTTCTAACTAATATTTATAAAAGTGGGGCTTAAAATGCAGAAGGAAATGGGCGGGGTCGGGTGTATCTCAAAGCCGAGACATCACGACTTTTATGGTCAGTATTGTTTTCCGAAGGATTTTTATGTTTCCAAGAATTTCAAAAATGAAGAAAAAGTCAGGCACCTATGAGTATTTGGTTATTAGCGAGTCAA
>JAUWMJ010000256.1 GCA_030613225.1 Desulfobacterales bacterium | reverse complement strand
CCCGCAACGAATGCGGGATAAACTGCGGCGGGTATCCAGGCGTTAAAATGACTTTTTGCGAAACCATCAGTATTGACTACACAAAAACTTTTTAATAAATTTTCCGGATTTAATATTATATTTTTTACACAACATATTGATATTTTTTGTTGACATACTACAATATCTTGTTATATGGATGCTGAAAACAAAAAAGGACTAATTTGGAAATAGCTTTTTAGAAGCGCTTTTTTCATTTTTAATCAACTAACATATGGGACACATAAGCAAAAACATAGGGTTTGTTTCAACCCGGTTTTCAGGCACGGACGGCGTTACTCTGGAAGCAAGTAAGTGGGCGGATGTTTTTACAAAAAACGGACACAATTGTTTTTGGTTTGCAGGTAAACTGGATCGGGATATGGAAAAAAGCCTCCTGGTTCCGGAAGCATATTTCCAATATGAAAAAAATCAATGGATCAATGAACAAATATTGGGGAAGAAAAGGCGAAAGCCTTCGGTAACGCAAGCCATTCACGAATTAAGGTCCCGACTTAAAATAAAACTCCACGAATTTATCAACAACTTCAATATCGATCTTCTTATTGCAGAAAATGTTCTCACCATCCCGATGCATGTCCCATTAGGCCTTGCATTAACCGAAACCGTTGCCGAAACTCAAATGCCTACCATCTCTCACAACCACGATTTTTACTGGGAAAGGGTTCGCTTTTCAGTTAACGCTGTGAATGATTATCTGCGCATGGCATTTCCACCCAACCTTCCGAATATCAAACACGTGGTTATCAATTCCGAAGCCCAGGAACAGCTTGCGCATCGTACCGGTATTTCTTCAACTATTGTTCCGAATGTCATCGATTTTGACAACCCGCCATCATTCGATGCCGAACGCGCTAGGGTTTTCCGTGAATCCATCGGTTTAGAATCCAGTGACAGGATGATCTTGCAACCCACACGCATAATCAGAAGAAAAGGTATCGAATATGCCGTTGAGCTCATCAAGGAACTTAAAGACCCGCGAAATAAGCTGATTGTGTCCCATGAAGCAGGAGATGAAGGTCATGAATATGCAGAATGGTTGAAAGATTATGCCCGGGAACATGATGTGGATCTTCGCCTGGTTGCCACACAAATTGCAGACCCTTTGGCCGGCAACGGAAATAGTAAAGCCGGATATTCCCTTTGGGATGTTTATCCATTTGCAGATTTCATCACATATCCCAGCCTATATGAAGGATTCGGAAATGCCTTTCTGGAAGCAATTTACTTTAAAAAGCCTATTTTAATAAACCGATATGCCACATTTGTTCGCGACATTGAACCACTGGGATTTGACCTCACGGTGATGGACGGGTTTCTTACTAAGAAAACGGTTCAGAAAATAAAATTGATTCTCGATTCTTCTGAAAGAAGAGAACAGATGGTAAATTATAATTATAAAATTGCTGCTGAGAATTATTCATATTCTGTACTTTGCAGCCGGCTTAATACAGTATTATGTTCATTTTTCGGCAATTCCGTAGTACAGCTTCCCGAAGCAATGCAATTTTTTAAAAATAATGCCTATTCGGATATAGAACCTCACCAGGTGGAGTATAAATACTTAGACAATTAGATTTGCGCGAACCCTTAGCCTTTTGAAAAGATTCAACTTTCCTAACGTGTTTTGAACCGCAGAATATCTGCCTGTGCGTTGCACGCAGACAGGTCGAACAAGAAATATCGAATGTCGAAGTGCCCCCTTTGTAATTCTGTCACGCCTGTGGCGTGATTCGATGTTCATCTTTCAAAACAGCCCCTGTATCAAGTGTGTAAAAAGACCATCCATGGTATCTGCTATGATGCAGATAAGGATATCACGGTTTTTTATATAAACGGGATAGTAGGCCGGAACTCCTTCGATCTCCTCTCGGTTCATCATCCTTTCACACAAGGAAAAAGCCTGTGGAGCCTGATGTAATCTTATAAATCTTTCGGGTTGACAGACTGGTCCGCCTTCGATACCTAAATTTTGATTATTTTTTTTAAATAATAAATAGGATAATATCATGAATTGGTACTACGCTGAAGGTAAACACAAAATTGGTCCGATCAGCGAAGAAGAACTTAAATCGCTGGTTAAAAGTGAAAAAATCAACATGGAGACTATGGTGTGGCGTCAGGGAATGAAAGACTGGAAGGAGCTGGGTAAGATTGTAAAGCAAAAAGAAAGCAGTGCTCAACAATTGCAGAAAACTGCTGGTACAGGGCAGGCGGTATGCTCAGAATGCGGAAGGACATTTTCCGAAGAGGAGATGATCAGTTTTGAGAACGCAAAAGTGTGTGCAGGTTGCAAGCCGGTATTTATACAAAAAATTAAAGAAGGTGTGAGAGTTGCCGGTATTATGGAATATGCGGGGTTCTGGATTCGTTTCGGAGCAAAATTTATCGACTGGGTTATCCTAGGCATTCTCGGCTGGATTATATTTATTCCGGCAGGTATCCTTATCCCTTCAACCAAGGATACGTCTCTTGTATTCATCATTCCTGTTGTAATGCAACTTTTTAATATTGTTATAGCAGCAGCCTACACAACCTGGTTTTTAGGTAAATACGGTGCGACACTCGGCAAGATGGCATGTAAGCTAAAGGTGGTACAGCCCGATGGCAGTATGCTAAGTTATCCAAGAGCGTTGGGGAGGCATTTCGCAGAATGGATTAGCGGAATAATATTAATGATAGGTTACATTATGGCGGCTTTCGATGATGAGAAACGGACCCTTCATGATCGGATTTGTGAGACCCGCGTTATAAGAAAGTGAGACTTTTGCAAAACGGAACTTTTCGAAGGTCTCAAAGCGATAAGGGCAAAGAATGACAACCGTGGTTTCATGTACTCGATGCAACAAGCCTCTTAACAGAGAGATAATAAATACATACGAGCTGGCAGCATGCCCATCATGCAGCGCACTTTTGCGAGTGGATGTTTTTCCTGCAATGTTCAGGGAAATACCCGCCGGTAAATCCGGAGAAGTGTTGCTGGAGAAAAGTGAAGCGAGTTGTTTTTATCATCCTCAAAAAAAAGCGGTAATTGTCTGTTCTCTGTGCGGACGGTTTTTGTGCGCCCTGTGTGATGTTGAACTCAATGAAAAGCACCTTTGCCCTTCCTGCCTCGAAAAAGGCAGAACAAAACGCAAAATAAAAAACCTTGAAGACCAAAGGACCTGCTACGACAAAATTGCACTCCTTATAGCCATTGTTCCAATGCTGGGATTCTGGATCACAATATTGACGGCTCCCATCTCTCTTTTCATTACAATCAGGTATTGGAAAGCTCCCGGCAGTATCGTTCGGAAAAATAAGATTCGTTTTATAGCGGCATTTGTGATTGCAAGTCTTCAAATAACAGGCTGGACTTTCTTTTTTGCAAGCCTGATTTTGTGATGATGCCGATTTATGAAAGGTTTACCACCCCGGTTGAATAGGTTTTACATTCAACAGGGCAGGCGGATTTTCACGGAAATTTCACAGATACTAAAAGACCAAAATTCAGTGGGTCTCCGTGCAACTCCGTGGTAAAAATTATTTTAAAGGATAAGTGTTAAAAGCAATTAACCCTACAACGACATTTATCGCTAACCAGAATACGTCTTTTTTTCTTACTCGTTTGCCTATCACGTAGGTGTTCCGGGTTACGAGTTGCGTGTTGCGAGTTGTTAATCGGAAATAATCCTTTTTATAACCCGTATCTCGCAACCCGTAACCCGCAACAATATCGCATGATACAAAAAGAAGTTGTTGCTAAATAAAGCTTGTAAGTTGCGTTGTAGGGTTAATATTGGATAAACACATGCCAAACGCTTCAAAAGAATATACAAGGTTGCCCGGAAAGAAAAAAAATTTTCTTATAGGATATTATGAGCTTTGGCTGGGATATGACCATTTGCTTTATATTTTTTCCAGGTTTGGTATTGAAGATTATAAACGATTTTATTTTAAAGATATCCAGGCTGTTATTACCCGAAAAACAGCTACCGGGAAAATTCAAAATCTGGTTTTATCTATTTTTTGTATTCTTTTTTCATTGATGGCCCTGTACTTAAAAGGCGGCTGGTCGGTTTTTAACTGGAGTATAGCCGGTTTAATGGCCATTTTTCTTATGATTAACTGGCTAAGGGGGCCAACGTGCGTATCCCATATGCAGACCGCCGTACAGACCGAGAAACTTCATTCTTTGTATCGACTAAAGACTGCAAAAAAAGTAATGAACAGGTTGCGACTGCTCGTTGAACAGGTCCAGGGGAAACTTGCTCGTGAAGACATCGGGGAAAAGGGGGTAAAAGCTTCAACAGTCATAATATCTCCAGTCCGTACGGACATGGCTGATCTGCCTACCGGACAGGATGGTATGAAGATGCATAAGATTTTATTTGCTTTATTAATCTTTGATGGTCTTGTGACTTGTTTTGATTTATTTTATAATCATGTCACAATTACTCTCTTTGGAGCTATTATCTCCATGGCGGCCTGCGTACTGGTGATTATGGCGCTTGTCAGACAGCACGGAAACAATTTGAAAAGTTCCCTGCGTATGATAACATGGACCGCTCTTGGCTATTTATGCATAAATATGTTTATAGGATATATTTTTTACTTCGTTGTTGCGTTTCGCAACCCTGAAATGTCACATAATCAGTGGGAACTGATTAAAACCATGTCGCAGATATCGCCAGGGGATAGCCCCATAATGATGGGTGTTTTTATATTTTCTATATGCAGCGCTTTAATTCTCGGTTTATCAGGCCTGATTATTTCAAGGAGAGGATAAAGAACCTGGCTTCATCAGCGATGTAATAAACACAGGCAGCGAGAAGCTGTGGCTCGGTGTCCTCAAAAAAATTGGGTCAGGTCTACTATTCTCACTGCCATTACCGGGCTAAATGATGTTTTGCAGTTGATCAATTTAGATTTTCTCAATCACTTCGCAGGCTTTATCAAGAGCTGAATCCAGTTTTTCAGGCTTTGTTCCGCCGGCCTGGGCCATGTCGGGCCGTCCGCCGCCGCCGCCGCCGACTACGGCTGCTACCTGTTTTACAATATTGCCTGCATGATAGCTGTCGAGAAGATCCTTTGAAACAACGACAATCAGGAGCACCTTTGACCCGGCTGCGCTTCCTAAAACAACAATGCCGGACTTTATCTTCTCTTTGAACCTGTCAGCCAGGTCTCTTAAAGCTGCTGGACTGTCAACTGCAACCTTTTTTATAATAACCTTAGTGCCGTTTATCGTTTTGATCTCTTCTTTGGCATCG